>JADHLJ010000008.1 GCA_016780745.1 Alphaproteobacteria bacterium
CACCGATCGTGGATTGGCGAAATTGGTACAGCCGCGAGCAATAAGGACACATCACCTCATCCTCGGCGCCGATGGTCAGAAAAACCCGAGGATGTCCCAGCGGCCCGTTGCCGCCATCGCACGCGACCCGGCGCTTGTTGGTCTGGATGATTTCGGTTGGCTTTGCCATTACCCTTGCCCGCCTTGAATTCCGAGTTGTCCGCATCCCCGGCCCCCCGACAGGTGGACCAGATACAGGCGCCATGATACGCCAGAAACCATGTTTTTCAACGTATCAGAACAAGGCACGGAACAGGGGGCTGGACGGACGCCCAAACGGCGGTTCATCCGCTGGTTCCGACACCCGCCCGCGCGGTGCTCCAGAGGTCGGTTTCCGCTCTGGGTTCTGGCGATGCTTCTGGTGCTTGGCGCCTGCGCCCCCCGGGTGCAGCAGCCGCTCAATGCCAACCAGCCACCAAAATTGACCGACAGCCACGCGGTGATGCGCGATGGCGCGCGCCTGCCGCTCACGACGTGGCATCCCGCCGCGCCGCCACGAGCCGCCGTCGTGGCGCTGCATGGGTTTAACGATCATTCCGGCGCCTTCAGCGATCTCGGGCCGGCGCTGGCGGAGGCGGGTGTCGCGGTCTACGCCTATGACCAGCGGGGCTTCGGCGGCGCGCCCGGTCGAGGTATCTGGCCCGGTACGGCGGCGTTGGGACGAGATCTGGCCGAGGTTGTTCGTCTGGTCCGCGCCGCGCATCCGAGCATTCCCGTGCACGCGCTGGGCGAAAGCATGGGCGGGGCGGTGATCATGGCCGCGCTCGCCGGTGACGCGCGGCTCGAAATCGATGGCGCGGTGCTCTCGGCCCCGGCGGTCTGGGGCCGGGTCACGATGCCGCCATGGCAGCGCCGAACCCTGGCGGCGGCGACGGCGGCCTTCCCGGCGATCCGCCTGCGTCCCCAGGGGATTAAGATCACCCCGTCCGACAATATCGAGATGCTGCGCGCGCTGGGTCGCGATCCGCGTTTTATCAGGGAAACCCGCATCGACGCCCTGTCCGGCCTGGTGGATCTGATGGACCGGGCGCTGGAGGCGTCACGGACCCTGCGTCTTCCGCTTCTGGTGCTCTATGGCGAGCGCGACGAGATCGTCCCCCGGCGTCCCACCTGCCTGATGCTCTCGCGCCTCCCGGTCCCGGGCTCGGGTCGACGCTGGCGCGCCGCGCTCTATCCCCGCGGCTATCACATGCTGTTTCGAGATCTCGCCGGCGATCTGGTCAGCCGCGACATCGCCGCCTGGCTGACCGACCCCGCCGCCGCCCTCCCCTCGGGCCACGAGCGACACCCGGACGAGGCAACCGGCACCCCGCTCCCCGGCTTCTGCCCCGAGCCACGGCCCGGAGCCACGACCCGGAGCCACGGCCCAGGGGATGAGGCCGCCAAGCGATTAGACACGGAGATTTCACCGGAACATCTTGCCACCCCGCCCCACCGGCGCTAAACAATCCTCGGCTCAGCACCCGTAGCTCAGCTGGATAGAGCGCTGCCCTCCGAAGGCAGAGGTCAGAGGTTCGAATCCTCTCGGGTGCGCCAGCTTTTTCAGTAGGTTAGGGCGAACATTTGCAATCCGCATGTAATGCGTACGGATAACATAGGGCATTGGTCGACAAATTTTGTTGCCCGATAGGCAGACGGCAACCACTTCATCAGCGCTGGGCTACAGCCAATGTCACGACGCAAAGAACTGATCAGGCATTTCCTGTTCCTGTCTTAGGCGGGTGTGTCGCGGGTCCGTCTTCTAGTTCGCTGCTGCGTCCTGGATCTTCTTACGGAAGGCGCTGGACAGATAGCTGTACTTCTCTGCTCTCAATTTCTCGAAGACATCGTTCACAATCTCACGACCATCAACGACTTGGGAAATGCGCGGCTTCTCGAGTTTGGGCATGGTCACGCCAGACGCCAGTTCGCAGTCTCCGACCGTGTTGTTGCGGGCGATTTCGTAATACTCTTCGGTCTCAAAATTGAAGCTCAAGGTAGTCGTGCGGCAGGAATTATTCCGCACCGGGACGGCGTCGATCTGCTTCTCGTCCCACTTCGTTACTCGGAAAACCAATTCCGCCAGCATTGATACATTGTACGTCTGCGCGAAAGAATTTTCATTCGGAATGCTGAGTGCAATTTGATAGTAGGTGCATACTCTTGATGCCCTCTCGCAATCGATCTTCACGAAGTTGATCGGGTGGGAGATTCTATCGTCGTGTATTTTCAGAGTGCCCTTCACCGTCGCATAGTTTGCGTCGATGTGGCCCGCGAACCCGTACGGGAAGAAGTCTATCCGGGTCAGTTTCACGCGTTCGGCCCGATAGGAAAGGGTGTGCAGGTCGGAGACGGACAGCTTCCCAGTCGGTTCCTTTCCAAGATCTTTCTGGAAAGCCCGCTTTGCTGCCTCCAAGTCTGACGTGCCGTCGTACATCAGCCCATTGAGAGACGCCTCGACATTCAGGTTTCCCAAATTGGAATTGGCGGCATTGGCGGCCCAGAGGTACATAATCGGAACTTTGCCGCGTTCCTCTTTGGAGAGAGCCGCAATATCGGCAGGAAGGTAGTCCTTAAATTCCTCGACTCCAGACTTCTCGGCTGAGGCTTGATTGCCGAGAAGCAGCACCATGATGAGCACGATTACCGTTCTCATGTTGGACTCCTTCACTCGTGGCGGTGGTTAAACCGACATTTCCCAGATGGACGACCTATTCGGCCAATGTTGACGTCACAATAGGCAAGTGTCGACCCAACCGGAGGGCTCAATGGTACCATGGAGGCTGCCATAGCAGCGTGAACGCCGTCCCGACCGGCTTTGGGCGCTCCTGCGTCGTGATTGCAGCCCGTATTGTTACGTGGCGGACACACGTCGCCCGATGCCAGCCTCGTGCGGATATTCGGGCTGATAATTGTCATTTGCCTACTTACCCTTTGGACAAGCGGTTGCGATGACGGCTCACCCGACCGAAGCTCGCACACCGTCATAGAGCGTTTAGAGGGAATGAAGTTTGAACAAGATAATCTGCCGGCGGTCATGGAGCTTTATAATACCCACGGGATGTGGAAACCTATTCTAGTCGTATTTGGACACGTCGACGACACCGAAGCATGTGCCGAATTAGCGGGCGCAATGGCTGTAAAATATACAGCACGTCAATACCGTTGCCGATCACTCAGGTGAGAGTATTAATCTACATCAATTTCTCGCACCAACCGAGCCATAGCCCTCAGATACTGTGCCGCCTCTTTGGCTTCTGTTGAGTAAACACCATGTTTCCACGCGTTACGATTGCCTCGTGGTGCGCCAGGATTCGTGCCGCCATGCATCCTGCAGCGCCGTTTTCCATTTACCGCCGGGGATTGGCATTCTCCGCCCGAACGAGTCCGCGCTAAGCAACGCGGCGCTTCAGCAAGCTGCGCTGGTTGCATCGGATTGATTGATCGATTTTCCATTTTCGCGTTCCCCGGTGCGATGATGGAACTGATCGGCAACAATGGCTTGACCACCGTCATTCACATGCACATGCCGCACTGTTTGCTCGCGCGGCTGATGAATTTTGACAAGAGCATCTAATGTTGCTCGGCACGCCGATTGGGATTTCAAAGCAAGGCGCATGTACCGTTCGAATGCCTCGGGATAGCCCTGGTCCGCCCATCGCAAATAGTCCGCCTGGTCCTTCTCTGCCTTGGTGACGATGTTATCCTCGGGAAGGAGGAACATGGCCAGCACGTCATAGCGCCGGCCATCGCCATCCCCGTCCGGGAATATCGCGACCACCGCGGTGAGATCCTCCACGCTCGAAAGATCAATGCCGAGCCAGCAAGCGCGGCCCGTGAGATCGTCGACGGGCGTCATGGGTTCCGCCTGGTCATAGATCTCCAGCGCCAGCCATGGCGTCGCCGCGCCCTCCTGCCATTGGTTCAAGTGGAAGCGCCGGAAGGCCCCGTCTACGCGTGCGCGGTATCAAGGTTGGGATCAAGAGGCGCTGTGGAAATTTTTAGAGACTGTGAGTTTTCAAATCGGTACTACTATAATAACCTCAAATTAACGTCATAAACTGATTGCACAGTTGAAGAATCATCATGAGATGGTGAGTAAATTTTTCATTTTTGGGATTCTCGGCTGGTGGACATGCGTCTTCAGCACCTTCTTCGCCCCGCTCTTCCTACTGATTAATATCCCGTCATTGCTACGTGAACCACTGATTCACAGGGAGGGTTTGTGGAACGACCGCTTCAAGGTCAGGATCTGCGTGGGTCATATTGTCGGCGTACTTCTATTGATGGGGTTCTACGGCTTTGTCGCCTTTGACGACTCCAATCGGTTCAAGGTCGCCTTACAAGATGAAGCGACCCGCTTGTTTATCGAGGGCAATGCGCGAAACCATCCCGAATGGTCGCTGGCGCCGCCAAGCAAACAGCCGGTTAAACCCGTGGACGAGATCGTCGTGTTACTGATCGACGATCAGGATCTGCGAAAACTGCGGGAACCATGGCCGGCACCCTACGACCTTCATGGCGACATCCTCGATCTGTTGTATGAGTTCGGCGCGAAGGCGGTCTTCGTTGATTTCGCCTTTCTCGATGAGCGCGCGCCCCGTATCGACGGGGCCAACGCGTTCGATACCATGGTGGAATACATCAAAAGGTATCGAGGCGCGAAACCGTCAAACATCGACGTGACGGATGAGCGCAAGGTTCCTATCTATTTTCTGGCGGGACGCCCCGTCAAAGCCGGAGAATCCGACGATACCGGGCTGCGAAAACACGGAGTCACGGAGAAACTGTCCGCCCTGGCGGATGATGGGACGATCAAACTGGTATCGGGCGCCCTGAATCGACGGCTTCCTTCGATTCGGTACCATCTGATCGACTGCGACGTGGCTAACGTAGCGAAACCATATGGCGCCAAACCCGAAAAACCGGGGTATCGCCGCTCCGCCGCCCTGGCACTTTATGAAGATGTTTACGGGGGCAGAATCTCCGCCTCATGCAACTCAAACCGCGATCCCACGAGCGACCATGTGGGAACCCGCGGGGAGGGCTCTACGGAAGCGCCTACAAAAAACAAAGTCGCGCAACCATCCGGCCCGACGATGGATGTTTTCTGGGCCCATCGCGATGCACAACCGAAAACCGGTTTTTCCTGCCTACGGGGCGGCAAGAACAACCCAACCATCAGAGAAATCAAAAACAACCTTTTTCCAGGGATACCCGAATGGGCGGTGCCGGTCAAAGCGAGGACCTGTCCCCCGTTCCGAACGATCTTCGCGTGGGACCTACTGCGCTCCGAAACGGACGAACCCGAAATCGCCGTCAAGGATAAGATTGTGATGATCGGCGGCAAATTCTCGTTCACCGCCGACTTTATCGATCCTCCCGGTCACGCGAAACTGCCGGGCGTTTATTTGCACGCAATGGCATTGGACAATCTATTAATTTACGGAAACAGCTACCGACGACCGATTACCACGGATGATCCCTGGCAAATTCGAAACTCCCCCCATTTTATAAATATTATAATCATTTTTATAGATTTTTTGATAATAATGATATTTTCAAAACTGCACACCTACTATAATTTATTATCATATCCCATTTTATCTCGCTCTCTAATTTCCGTTTTATTATCCTGGGCGGTCTATTTTATTTTTCTACCATTTTTAGCTAATTTTGGCATAATTACCGTTTCTTATTTATACCAACTATCGCCCGATTCGTTTTTTGTGTTGATTAGTTTCATCATTTTTATAAAATCACCTCGCATTATCCGCCGCATTCATGGAGTTTTTCAATATATGGATATAGCTTTTCCATACGGTTTACCTAGAGAGCCCTGGAGCACAACCGAAGTTCATGCCGCCCCACGAGATAGTGGGTATGAGAACGTAAAAAGCGCCATCCGGGCCGACGCCAACCCGAGGTGATGCGGTTTCGATCTCCATGCCCTTAGGAGTTAGACGATGAAAAGAATTGTCCTGATCGCCGTGGGTGTTCTCGCGTTATCGATCTCCGTGGTCACCACCCCGGTTGACGCCGCTGAGATCGCGAGGGTTATCGGCAAGCAGATAAAGGTATACGACGCGGAGAACGGATCCCAGGTCGGTGCCATCGACAAGAAGGATAAGGCGAGCTTTTCCGATCTCGCCCTGACCGCCAAGGGCTGGATCGCCGCGAAGCACCCAAAGTTCGATGGCGTGATCTATCTCAATCCCAAGCGCGTCCGCACGAAAGGCCTGCTTTCCAAGGGTCGTGATTGTATCAAGGGCGAGCAAATCGCCTCGGCCGGCCAAAGAGGCGCGTCCGGGGGGTGCAAATAGTGATGTCCCTCGTTTACGCCAGCGCTCGCGTCTTAGCTTTGATCCTGGGCATCGGTTTCGCGGTGCCATCCGTCGCGGAAGCCGGTTTTTTGGACAAACTCGACAATTTCCTCATGAGTGTCGACCCCCAAGCGGACACGAAGGATAAATTTAAGGGCAAGTTCTTAGAGCAAATCGAACCGGGGATTTGGGAACCTTCATTGGTATCAGGGGAACATGTCCTGCACCAACCCAACGCTTTTGGCGACGAGGAAGGCGGCGATATCCCCAAACGGGAACCCGAGCGGATCATCGTGCAAGACGGGATATCTCTTTTGCGGTTGCTCGGAAACGGTATCGTGAACAACGATGTTCTCGAGGATTATCTCAATCAAATCGCCACCAAACTGCTCGCTCATTCTCCCAAATCAAACGTGCCGATCAAGATCAAGGTCATCGCCACATCGAATTACGGCGAGGCCTGCGCCTATCATGACGGGGTCGTTGGGATTCCCATGGGCTTCCTGGAGATTTCCGAGAACGAGGATCAAATCGCCGCGTTGGCGGCCCATGAAATCGCCCATGTCATCCTTGGCCACCATGATCTCGACTATGCTTCGAATCTGCAGAACGGCATGGTCGGCGCCACGGAAGTCACAATGGGCGCGGTCCAGGAATTGGGGGTTCTTTCGGGGAACCTCGGCGCAAAGGCGGAGCTTGCCTCGATTGGCGCCCGTCTGCTGTTGGCGGCGAGTTCTGGTGTGTTGCTTCCGAGTTTCAACCGCGAGCAGGAGGACGAGGCGGATCTGCTTGGCCTCGATCTGCTAATCAAGGCCGGTTACAACACCAACGGCATGTTCCAATTCTTCGACAAGCTGATCGAGTGGGAGGAAGGCGTCAAGCAACGGCGCGAGGAGGCCGCCGCGCTGGCCAAGGCGCAACGTGAGAAGGCCCAGGAACAACAGTTTCTTTCCGGCGGCTATGCCAGTTTCCTTGGTTCAGCGATCTCCGGGATCGAGGAAAAACTTCAGGCTAGCGGCGAAAAACATCGAGAATCCGAGGAACGTCAGGTGTCCCTCGCGGAGTACTTTGACCGAGAGTACGCGGATTATTCCGAACCCCTGCTGACCACCAAACCATGGGTGGACATTAAGAGGCATCCAACGGTAATCGGATACTTTAACGGATATGCCGCCGCCCTAGAGGCCATGCCCTTGGCCAAGAACGGTGACTATCAAGGCGCGCTACGGATCGTCGAACCGCATTTGAGCGGACCGATGGGTAACGAGACCGCATTGCGTCTCCTCGACCATGACATCAAGCTCAATCTCGGTCGATACGAGGAAGCGCGCGAGACGCTGGAAGTCGCGATCCAGGCACCAGACGCGGCATTCGACGCCTTCCAGAAACTTGGACAATTCGCGAACTTGAGCGGTGATTATCAAGCTGGCCTTAAGGTCTACGAGAGCGCCTTCGACGAATTCGCCCAAGCCGGCAATGTCTACCCGCCGCTGATAACGCAGTTCGTTGTGGTCGGCGATAAGAAGAAGGCGCGTCAATTTATCGACCGTTGCCGCGTCAACCATCGTGCTTTCGCGAAGTTTTGCGAGAAAGCCGCATCGCCCGAGATGGTGGCTACCACCAAGGCTGGCCGACTTTCGGTCGTGGCCGCGCCGAGATCTGGAGGTTCCGGGAACCGCGCCGATCGGTCGACGCGGTCAGGCTCTCGCGACAATGACGGTGGAGGAAATCGCGTGGGCGGTCTTTCCAGCGTGACGGCGGTCAACGTTGGGGAAACAGTCACCACATCCGCGACGTCATTGAATGTGCGCTCGGGGCCAAGTGTTAATAACGGTGTGGTCGCTAAGTTAACCAAAGGGTCTTCGGCGAGGGTCACCGCGGTCGCCGGTGGTTGGGCCTTCATTGAACTAGAGTCGGGAACCGGTTGGGTTTCGGCAAAATATTTGGAGCCTTTAAATTAGTCTGGAACGTGATCGCGTCTCGGTGCGCGCTATCCCTCACCCCGGCAGGGTCCATGTCGCCGTGCCCTGGGCGATCGAATTGCCATCGGCGTCCCAAATCTCGGCCTCGACGAAGCCGATGCTTCGCCCATTGCGCGTGTAACGCGCCTCGCAGCGGGCCGGCCCCTTGGTGAGCGGCCGCATGAATCGTGACTGCAATTCGACGGTCGCGCCGACCCGACCATTCACGTGTTTCGAAAGATGCGCCATCGCCACGTCCATTACCGCCGCGAGAAGGCCGCCGTGGTAACTGCCTTGGGGGTTGAACAGGAAATCGTCGACGGGGAACTGGACGATACAGACGTCGTCATCATAGCTGATCTCCAGCCCCAGCAACTCAACCAGAAAGAACGATCGGTGATGGGTGTCGAACGCGGTTTCAAGGCGCTGTTGGGCGGCTTCCCTGCTCATTGATCGGTCCGATTAATCGGATTTCGGCGCGCGGTCGCCGGCGCCCTTAACCGTGTGTTTGGCGATCCATCGGCCCGCCGCGCCGAGAAAGCGCAGGACGGTTTTACCCCGCGCATAGGTATCGGCCCTCGCGGAGGCATTCGCCTCTCGGAGTGTTTGATACAGGGTTACGTCGTCACGATGATCCATGGCTATCCGCTTTGCCTGCCGGGGTCCAGAGCATCGGGACCGCCGGCATCCAACCGTCCCCAACTCGTCACGTTGTCGATGCGTAGCGCGATCATGGGGCTTTGGTCCAGGTCCATCGAAAGATACCGGGGATAGCGCCGCCGCAGCTCTCGCAAGGCCGCCGCGTGTTCATCGCCCGCCTCGATGATCTCGGCTCGGCCACGCGCCATCACCCATCCCAAGCGTCCCCAGTCAGCGTCCTCATAGTAGTCGACCACCAACGCCGCCTGGGGATTGGCCAGGATATTGCGCACCCGTTTAAGCGACCGCGCCTTCACGCGCTTGGGTTTCTCGTCGAGAACCACGTAGAGCGTCATGTCGACCAGCGCGTAACACACGGGCACCACATGGGGCATGCCACCTGACTCGACGGTCGCCAGGCGGCCGACGCGCTGGGTTTCGAGGAACGCCCGCTGTTGGGTGTTGGGCAACACGGCCTACTCGCCCATCTGGAGCAGGCGTCCGTGTTGTCGCGCCGAGGCGAAGGACCAGGCGAAAAGACCGGCGCCGATGGCGAGATAGACTAGGTTCACGCCGATCGCGCCCATCAGCAGGTCGGTTCTGAAGACACCGTCGATGAACACCGCCCGCATGCCCTCGAAAACATAAGCGGACGGCGTGCACCAGGCGACGATCTGCAACCATTCCGGCAGGGTCGACACGGGATAGTAGACCGCGCTGATCGGCGCGAAGGCGAAGATCGCAACCCAGGCGAGGCTCTCCGCCCCGAGGCCGAAGCGCAGCACCAAGGCGATCACCGCCATGCCCAAGCCCCAGCCCATGACGAAAAGACAGGAGAAAAACGCGACGATCCCTGGCCCGTAGGAGAATACCGAGAACTCAAAAAACACATAGGCCAGCACCCAGGACGGCAAAAGGCCGATGATCCCCCGCAGCAGGCTCATGACCATCATGGCGATCACGAATTCGCTGGGCTTGAGCGGGCTCACGAAAAGATGGCCGAGATTGCGCGACCACATCTCCTCAAGGAAACACATGGAGAAACCGATCTGGCTGCGGAACAATAGATCCCAGAGCAGCACCGCGCCGATCAAAATACCGGCGGCGTTGGCGACCCAGCTGGAATGGCCCATGAAGAACTGGGTCACGAACCCCCAGATCACCATCTGCACGGTCGGCCAATAAGCCATCTCCAGAATGCGCGGCAGCGAGCCACGCAGCAGATAGTAGTGCCGCCGCACCATGGCCATGATCCGCCGGGTCGAAAAACCCGGGACCGGGGCCCGGTCTCGCGCAAGCTCGCTCATGACGCCGCCACCGTCGACACCCGGTCACGGGCGATATCCAAGAACACCTCCTCCAGATCCGAGCGGCCATATCTGGTCAATAGGTCGGCCGGCGAGCCGCGATCGACAATGCCGCCGCCACGCATCATCAGAACATGGCCGCAAAGCCGCTCAACCTCGCCCATGTGATGCGAGGCCAAGAGGATCGTCGCGCCTTCCTCGCGCGCGTAATCCTCGAGATAGGTGCGAATCCAATCGGCGGTGTCCGGGTCGAGCGAGGCCGTGGGCTCGTCCAGCAAAAGCACCCGGGGCCGGTTGATCAAGGCCTTGGCAAGCGCCACCCGGGTCTTCTGGCCGGCGGAAAGCTGTCCGGTCCGCCGGTCGAGCAACGTGGTCACATCCAGGCGCTCGGCTAGCTCGGCGATGCGCGCTTCGGGCTTCTCGACCGAATAAAGCTCGCCATAGACCCTGAGGTTCTCGCGCACCGTCAAGCGGTGCGGCAGATCCACATAGGGCGAGGAGAAATTCATCAATGGCAGCGCGCGATAACGCTCACGGACCATGTCACATCCGAGAATCCGCACCTCGCCGTCGCTTGGCAGCAGCAAGCCGAGCAGGATCGAGATCGTCGTGGTCTTGCCGGCCCCGTTGCCGCCGAGCAATCCGGTGATCCCACCGCCCTCGACCGCGAAGGAGACGTCCTGGATCGCGGTGATCTCGCCAAATTTCTTGGTCAGGTTTCGCGCCTCGATCGCGAGCGTGGACATACGCGTTCCAAGCGTGAAGTTATCTCCACGCGAAGATATGACCTGCCCGCGGTTCCAGCAACCCGGCGCGTTCAGGTCCAGCGCGCGGTGTCCTCGGCATCTTCGGTGGTCAACAGCGTCGAGGTGTAAACCGTGGTCCAATCGCAGAGATCGTAACGCCGGCTCAGGGTTTCGCGCACCTTGGCCTCGGCGGGGCCCTGCGGCAGTTTCGAGCGTTCCCACATCGCCAGATCGGGCCTACGGGTGAACAATAGGCTTCGAATGCCCGTCGATACGCCGGCGCCGGTTGCTTCCTCCACCGGTCCACCCGTGCGCTCCTCGCTCATGCGCCAAAGGCCGATCACTTGGGAATCATACGCGCTCTCGAAACCCGGCCACGCGTCGGCGCAAAGCGCAAGCAACTCATCCCAGTTTTCGGCTGGCGTCGACATCCAGCGGAACGCGTAGTTTCCCTGGCGCTTGGGCGGGTTCGCGTCCGTTGGACGCAGAGTTGGGCGCATAAGTTCGGTTGATATGCCCGTCACCGAACCGACCGCCCCGATGACGGCCGTTTCGGCCGCGGCGGTGGTGGTTCCCTGCTCCCAATAGGTGATTACGCTCAACTCATCACGCGGTCTGCCGATCTGGCTGCGCCAGACACCGTATAGGCGTCCCCCGGCCAGCGACACGGAGTCTCCAGAGACAATCTCATCCGTGACCGAGCGCCAGTGGAGGGGCGCCGCGGTTATGCGGTGATAAGCATATTGGTCCACCGGCACTCTCCCATCGTCGGCTCATGGGCATCGGGCGGATAGCCCAACACGTCAGGCACTATATCAACCGTGCCGGGAGCCCGGAAACAGGCTAGCATGCTCGCGGCAAGGCTACCCTAGGTAGGGGCACCCGGCTCCACCACACAAGGATCAAGCCACGTGATCAGTGACGTCGAGGCATCTTCATCCAGCCGCATGGGTCAGACCGACCATCGCCGCGCGGCGATGCGGGGAGCCGGCACCTTGCCCGCCGGGGCGGTCAGCGCACGCACCCTGATCACCATCCGCTGGGTTGCCCTGGCGGGGCAGACCGTCGCCATCCTGGTGGTCCGGTTTGGTCTTGAGTTCCCGCTGCCGTTTTCGCTGTGTTTCGGGATCATCGCGGCATCCGCGATCGTCAATCTCGCCATGCAGGCGCGCGCGCGATCAAACCAACGGTTGAGCGACCGCGCCGCCGCGATCTCCCTTGGGTTCGATATCGTTCAGTCCGCCGCGCTGCTTTACGTCACCGGCGGGATGGAGAACCCGTTCTCGCTCCTTCTGCTGGCGCCGGTCACGATATCGGCGACGATCTTGTCCTTGCGCGCGACAATCTGGCTTTGTCTGCTGGCGATGGCGACGGCGACCTTGCTGATGCTGAAGCACCAGCCCTTGCCCTGGGGCGAGGCCGGACTGCAACTCCCGGAGCTGTATATTTTCGGGATCTGGAGCGCGTTGATGATCGCGATCCTCTTCAGCGCCGCCTATACGTGGCGGGTGGCCGACGAAGCACGGCGGATGTCGGATGCGCTGGCGGCAACCCAGATGGCCCTGGCGCGCGAGCAACAGCTCTCGGCCTTGGGGGGGCTGGCCGCGGCGGCGGCGCATGAACTCGGAAGCCCGCTCAGCACCATCGCGGTCATTGCCGCCGATCTCTCCCGAGATGTGCCGGCGGAGAGCGAATTCTCCGAGGATATCGAACTGCTTCGGAGCGAAAGCGCGCGCTGCCGCGCCATCCTCGCGGGGCTGTCCAATCAACCGGAAATAGGCGGCGGCGCGCCCTATGTCCAATTGTCGATGAGCACGCTGATCGATCTCGCCGCCGGCCCGCATCAGCGCGAGGGCATCGAGATCATCGTCGAGCGGCACGGACCGGAAGAAGACGACGACTTGTCGGACGCAAGCGGTGATCCATTAGTGATTCGCAGCCCGGAAATCCTGCACGGGCTTGGAACCCTGATCCAGAACGCGGTCCAGTTCGCCGTCACGACCGTCGAGGTCACGGTGGCCTGGGATCAGAGTGATCTGGCGGTCATCATCGAGGATGACGGTCCGGGTTTTCCCCTGACGATGCTCGATCGACTGGGAGAGCCCTATCTTTCAACCCGGCGGGGAACATCGGGGCATATGGGCCTTGGCATTTTCATCGCCAACACGCTACTTGAGCGAACCGGCGGACGCGTCTCTTTCAGCAACCGGCCCGAGGGCGGCGCGCGCGCCGAGGCGCGTTGGCCGAGAGCGCGGCTGGAGCCATCCACATAGGCACCTTGACCACCGGAACCCGGAAACGTATCACCCTCACGAATCGGGTTCCGACGTGTTACGATGGACACCGGTTCTTGAGATCCCGCCAACTCCCGGAGTGGCGCGCCAATGTTGGAAAACGCCCCTAGTACCGTTGAACCAAGCCAAAGTGGCGAGGATCGCCGGCTTTTGATCGTCGATGATGACGAACCCTTTCGCAAACGCCTCGCAAGAGCGATGGAAAAACGCGGCTTCGAGGTCAACACCGTGGCGACGGTCGCCGAGGGCGTGGAACTGGCGCGCCGCGATCAGCCGCCCTACGCGGTCTTCGACCTGCGCCTGACCGATGGCAGCGGCCTGGATATCGTCGGGGAGTTGCGCGAGGCCCGGCCGGACGCGCGGATCATTGTCCTGACCGGCTACGGGAATATCGCCACCGCCGTTGCCGCGGTAAAAGCCGGCGCGATCGACTATCTACCCAAGCCGTCGGACGCGGACGCCGTCGCCGCCGCCCTGCTCGATCACGAGGACGCGCTGCCGCCACCACCGGAAAATCCGATGTCGGCCGATCGCGTAAAATGGGAACATATTCAACGCGTATTCGAGCAATGCGGACGCAACGTATCCGAGACCGCGCGCCGCCTGCGCATGCATCGGCGTACGCTTCAACGGATCTTGAACAAGCACGCGCCCAGAGGGTGACATTGGGAATGACTAGAGGCTGGGGGAGCGACTAGAGGCTGGGGGAGTGGCTCGAGGCTAGTCGAGGCGGCTCTCGTTGGCCAACAGCCGGTCCACGTATCGACCCTGGTACATGGTGATGCCGAGGCTTTGGCCAAATCGAACCGCTTCATCGGAATCACACCGCGACAGGATAATGCGGGCGCGGCCACACCGATCCACATGCTCCTTGAGCTCCGTCGCCCTGGTTCCGGTGACATCATCCGCCATGTCCGGCGTCCAGATCAGCTTTAACAGATCCAAGCCAAGGCGATCACGGTCGATGAACTGCAAGGTCAGGTGGTTCAACCCATCCAGGCAGATCCGGTACCCACGCTCGCGCATGAAATCCCGGGCGAACATATAGGCGCCCATCTCCCCGAAGATATCGATCGCCTGCAATTCAATGACCACCGTGCCCCGCGCCACCGCCTTCAAGCTGGAATCGAAGTTCAGGAAGGGCGGGGAAAGAATGGTTTGCACGTTCAGATTGATGCTGAACGACGACGCGATGGAAGTGTCGTCGTTTCGGATCAGCATCGACAGCATCCGCGAGTCGAGCGTCTGGGTCAGATGCTGGAACAGCCAGAGATTCGATGCTAGGTCGAACTCGGGCAAAACCGTCTGTTGCAGGTCGGCGATGGAGATATAGAGCTCACGAAACACCGGCTGAGGGTTCGGGTTGGTCGGCGTGATCGCGCAAACCGGTTGGCGGCGCATCAGATTGGACAGGTCAGCGCGGATCAGGAAAGATTCCAGCTTGCCCAATTGTTCGGGATCCAGCGCCTTTTTGCCGCTTCGCGTGCGGGTGTCGGAACGATCCTGGGTAACCGCGAGGCGGTTCTTGCGCTCCCGCTCCCGGTGCATCTGTTTGACAAGATCCAGCAGATCCTCGTGCTGAGTCGTAACATTGTACCAGGTGCAGAACCGCGCCAGATCCTCCTCGTCATCGCCCTGGGAGAGCGGGTCCTCGCTGAATAGATAGCGGACCTTCATGATCGCGGCGTCGATATCCTCGATCGCGGCGTCCTTGCAGATGAAGAAAAGGTCGGAATTGCTGAGGGTGAAGATCTGCCCCTCGTAATTCTGCACCATGCCCTCGAAGGTCGCGGCGGCGATTCGGATGTGATGGTCTTGCCGATTCTGCGGACGCAGCCGCGACAAATGGATATGCACCGCCATCCGACCGTCGATATTGCGGCCAAGGCGTTGCATATAGTCCAGGAGCAGATACTCCTGACTAGGACCTCTGGTGCGATTCTGTATTTGGCTAAGCGCCATGCTTACCCTCCACTAGGGGCGGGATGCGAAAATCGTTTGATGTCATCGTTTTATCACGCCAGCCCCACGACGGAAGCGTAATTTCCCACAAACAGGTTTATACCAGCGCGACAAAATTCGGAACAAATTTTCTAAAATTTTACCTGAAAATCCCACATCCGATTCACACGCCCCCGACAATTTCCACGTCTTGAGGCTACGGGTTCCAAAAAACCGTTTTCTGTCAATTAGTAAACATGGTAAATTCAGATTCAACGTTAGCATTCCAAGCTCTTTCTAGGTGACCATGACGATCCTGTTTCCCTGGCGGCATCCGACAAGGTGGTGGCGAGTCAATCTTCAGCCCGCCAGTTTCATGTCGATTATTGTCTTGGGTATGCTCACCACGATATTGCCTGGCAAACTTGTTTTCGGACAAACAGCGGTCGTTGAATCCGTTCGAGAGCGCCCGCGCCTGGATTTCGAAAGTTTTGGGTTCTCCTTCCGCGCCCTAATGGGGGACAAGGAACGAAGCGGCCCGCGCAAGCCCGCGGATCAACTGACCGTCTATACGCGCGTCGAAACAGGCGCCGGATACAACTCAAACGTCCTGCGCACCGCCGACAACGAGAAGGCATCCGCGTTCACCAGCATCAAGCCGCGGTTGGCGATTCATACCGACTGGGACAAACACGGACTGAATCTAGTGCTCAAGGCGGACGCGCGGGTCTTTGCGTCCGAATCGCGGGAGAACAAACTGGATGTCGCCGCCCGATTGGGTGGGCATTACGACCTGGCCAATGACGACATCGCGCAATGGAATGTCGAGGCGGCGCGCGTCCAATCTCCAAGAGGTTCCTCTGACGATTTAGGTCCCAGTTTCGAACCACAGGTGGTCAATCGCTACACGGTTGGCGCACTGTTCAATCGCGGTCGGGACGACGACGTCAGGTTCCGCGCCGACGCCAGAGCCATTCGTTATGACTATCAGAAAATCGGTTCGATTTCGCGCGACGAACTGGATAGTACCCAATTTCTCCTGGATGCCGTCGCCGCCATCGGAGCCGACAGCGTCATTGGTTTGTTCGCGGTGCCCGGCGTAACCATCACGACCTATGATCAAAATTTCCATTCGGATTCGATCGTCTATGATCTCGCCTTGGGGTGGCGCATCGATTCCAGCGCGCTAACCGCGGCGATTGGAAAAATCGGTGTCACGCACCGCGATTTCGAAAGAACCACCGAGACCGACATTACCTCGCTCTTGTTCGAAAGCGAGGTGTGGTGGAACGCAACGCCACTGATCACGGTTCGCAACGACGCGTTTGTTCGGACCGATGACGCACAAAGCGAGGCGGGCGGCGGCAAGATTACCGCCAGCATGGATTTCGGCTTGGACTATGAGTTGTACGAAAATTTGATCTTCTCATCGACGATGGGGTACCGAAGCGAAAGATTCGAGGGCGTAAACAGAGACGACGATACATTTCGCTCTTCGTTCGGAGCGATATATCTTATCGGCGACCGATACTTCATTCGTGGAGATTTGGGCTTGGAATCCCGCGAATCGACCATCGCCAGCGAGTCGTATGACGAGGCAACCGTGTTTCTCCGATTTGGGATAAAAAACTGCTGTTTGGGCGACAAGGGACTCGTCAACGCCTTCGCCGAGGGGGTTAAGGATGTTTTCCGGTAAGCGCGCTCAAATGGCGCGCGCGGCGGTTGTCGCGATCATCGCGCTCGCGTGGTCGGGGTGCTCGTTCATGGACGAGGCTCCGAAACCCCGCCCCGTGGCGATGCCGGTGCACAGCGCCGATCTTTCGAGTTACGAGTTCGCGCCCGGAGACCAAATTCGGATCGACACACTGGCGCACAAGGATCTTTCCCTCGATACCGCGGTCGCCGATGACGGAACGATCGAGATGCCCTTGATCGGACGGATAAAGGTCACGGGTCTCACGACCTCGCGTTTGCGTGACGTCGTAACTCAAGCGTTGGACAAGGACTTCATCGTCGATCCGAAGGTGAATGTCGAAATTTTGAAATATCGTCCCTTCTATGTCTCCGGCGAAGTCAACTCACCCGGAAGTTTCGAGTACAAGGCCGGCATGGACGTTCGCAAAGCCGTTGCTCTCGCGGGCGGATATACCAGGCGAGCTTCCCACGACGCGATCGAGATCACCCGGCCAGTGCTGGGAAAAAAGCGGACGTTTCCCGGACGCAAGGACTCCCGGATTCTCCCCGGCGACGTCATCGAAATTCAGCGGCGGTGGTTCTAGGATGAAAGGGACGGGCACATGACCGACGTCATGCAGTTCCCCAAGCCCCGCGGGGAGGCGGTGGCCGTGGCCGAACAGGCTCAGGTCCTTCGTCCGCAGCGCGCCAGTGTCGATCGGCAAATTGATCTGAGATGGCTCCTCGGTGTCCTGCGCCGCCGCAAGGTCATCGTGATGTTTTGCATGGCGGTGATTCCGGTCATCGTCACCTTCGCGGTGTTTAACCTGACGCCGAGATATCAAGCGTCGGCCCGGATCCTGATCGAAGGGAATAGGGAACAGGTTGTCGATATCAAATCGGTTCAGAAGGACATCTCCTTCGATTTGAGCACGGTGGAAACGGAGGCGGAGGTTATCCGTTCGCGCGAAGTTGCCATCAAGGCGGTGGAGCGCCTCAATCTTCTGGATACCGCCGAATTCAATCCCACCCTCGCCCCCAAAAAACCCCCCACCTCCATAGAACAGGCGCGGATCAAATTTCTGGACCCGGCGATTGCCTGGGTTCGCGGCAAGGTCGACCTTCCGGTTCTCGACAAACTTCTGCTGGCCAAGCCGAAGACCCCGGACGTTCCAAAAACCCGCGCGGAATTGCTCGAAGGCGCGGTGGATAAATTTCTGGGAGGCACATTCGTGATTCCCGCTCCACTCGCGCGGGTTATCACCATCCAATACTCCTCGACGGACCCCGCCCTCGCCGCCCGCGCGTCCAATATGCTCGCGGAGATCTATATCGAGGGCCAGCAGGATCAGAAAGTCGCCGCCACCGAGCGGGCATCGGTCTGGCTGTCGGAACGGGTCGATGAAATGCGTGACCTCGTCGTCGAGTCCCAACGCAAACTGGAGGAGTACCGCAATACCGCCGGCATCATCGAAATCGGTGATGCCACGCTTCTGCGTCAACAACTCTCGCAAATATCCCAGACCCTGCTACGAGCCGAAACCGAGCGCGCCGATCTTAGAGCCCGCTATGAGCGGGTGCGTGATCTGGTGGACAAACCCGGGGGCATCGATAGCGCGTCCAACGTCTTGGATTCCCCGCTAATCCATAACCTGCGCCTGCAGGAAACACAGCTTCGGAACAAACTGACGGAACTGCGGGCCCGCTATCGCGACGGCCATCCGACGGTCGCGCAAACCATCAGTCAGCTTGGCGATCTTCGCGTCACCATCGCCGGCGAAATCAGTAAAATTCTCAGCCGCTTGGAAACCGAGGCGCGCATCGCCGACGCGAAGGTCGCCAAGATCAAGTCACTGGTCCAGGAATTGGAGGTTCAATTCGATTTCGAGCGGGAGGCCGAAGTAACCATTCGCGCCCTCGCGACCGAGGTCAACGCCAACAAACAACTCTACGAAGTCCTGCTCGAGCGCTTGAAGGAAACCGATGTGCAGGACGGCACTCTTCAACAGGCCGAGGCCCGGGTGATCTCCCGCGCGATCACCCCGCGAATTCCGGTTTTCCCCCGTAAACGGATCATGATTTTCGCCTCCGTTCTGGTCGCGATCGTGCTTGGCGTGCTGCTCGGCATTGGCCTTGAATATCTGATCCCAGGCTATCGAACACTGCATGAACTGGAACAGGATACCGGCTTGCCGGTGCTCACCATGGTGCCGTCGGAGCGGGAAATCCGGAACCGAACCCGACCCTTGTTCCGCTTCGTTTCGGAACGCCCCCACGCCAGGCTTGCCGAATCCATACGCAAGCTCCGAACCGCCCTGTCAATCGCGGCGGGTGATCGTCCTACCCGGCACATCGCCGTGACCTCCTCGATCCGGGGCGAGGGTAAGACCTCGATGACGCTTGGACTTGCCGCCGTTTCGATCCGCGCGGGGCGCCGGGTCCTGGTCATGGACTGCGACATGCATTTACCGAACGTTCAGACACAGCTCGGTGTCGACAATCTCGTCGGCATGTCCGATCTGTTGACCGGTCAGGCGATGTTCGACGACGTCATGGAATTCGACATGCTCTCGGGCATCCACTACATCACCGCGGGCGGCCCGATCGAAAGCGCCGGGGATCTCCTGGCCTCGGATATCATGGCTCAGGTCATCGCCCGCGCTAGCCGCCAGTTCGATCTGATCCTTTTCGATACCCCGCCGGTTCTGTCGGTACCGGACGCCTTGGTATTGCTTCCCAGGGTCGACCAATCCGTGTTCTGCGTGCGCTGGGAGAAAACCCCTCGTGAATCGGTGAACCACGCGATCCGCGAAATCGTGGAAACCGGCGCGCGGCTTCCCGGAACCGCCTTGACCCATGTGGACCTGAACATCCAACGGATGGTCTATGGTCAGGACTATACCTATTACTACTACTATAGCTCTCAAGCCGAGACCTGATACCGGAAAGGCGGGGCTGTCGTGATGTCGCGAAACGATGCGCCGGAACCGGATCGCGTCTTGATCTACCGGCTCGGAAGCATCGGCGACACCGCCGTCGCCCTGCCCTGCTTCAAATTCCTTCGCAAGCGTTTCGCCAAGGCGCGCCTGAGCCTTTTGACCAATCACCCAAGACAGGGCGAGGCGCCGGTGATGTCCGTGATTGGTCCAATGGACCTCGTTGACGGGGTTATTCCGTACAACGTGGGCGAGCGCGACCCGCGAAAGCTACTGAGCCTATCGCGGCGCATTCGAGCCGAACGGCCCGATCTTCTTATCTATCTCTCGGCATACCGAGGCACCTTGAACCTAGCGCGGGATATTCTGTTTTTTCGGGTCTCGGGCATTCGACGGGTCCTTGGCGCGCCCTTCTCGGCGGATCTTCGCGCGCCACGTCCCATCGACTCCGATGGGATGGTTGAGGGCGAGGCGGCCCGATTGGCCCGAAATCTCGCGACGCTTGGCCAGGTGGACGTCCAGAGCCCCGACGCGAGAAACCTCTGCTTCACCGACAAGGAGCGCCGGTTCGCGGGGGAAAAGATCACGACCCCGTTCGGGGGACGGCGTTTCATCGCCGCCGCCGTCGGCGCCAAGATCCCTTCCAAGGATTGGGGCGAGAATGCCTGGGAGGTCGCGTTGAGCACGTTGGCGGCTTCGCTCCCCGACATCGGACTGGTGATGATCGGCGGCCCCGACGACCAACCGCGATCCGAACGCCTAGCGCGGGTCTGGCGCGGCCCGACCCTAGATCTATGTGGCAAGGCGACGCCAAGGGAAAGCGCCGCGGTCATGGCCGAGGCAGAGACCTTTCTCGGCACCGACGGAGGCCCGATGCATCTCGCCGCCGCCTCGAACACGCGATGCTGCGTCGTTTTCGGCCCGTACAACCAGCCCGGTCATTGGTACCCCCTGGGGGGACCGCATCACATTGTCCGTGTCCCGGCACTAGAGGACGCCGACCCCAAGGATTTCGCGGGCGCCGTCCTTTCGCTGATGGACCGGACGCCATCCTAGAAAAGCCCGAGGACGGTGAATCGAAGCTCAAACAGAGATTGCTTCAATTTTACAGAAAAGCATGCTAATATTCGGTGCGAGAGGATGATTCTTGATCCCGATGCCTTTAAGTATCACATTACCTCCGTGATCACGGCCCGTGACGGGCCCCGCAACGTTAGCGAGGACATAATGTCCGACATTCAGACTAAGGAAACCGGCCTGGACGAGGGCACGGAACCGACATCCGCCAAGCGCCGCGCCGCGCTCGCCAAACTGGGTTTGGGCGTTGGTATCGCCTATATGGCCCCGACTGTGCTTCGCATTGACCGTTCCGCGCATGCGATGGGTCCGTCCTGCGTCAAGAACCCGAAATTCTGCACTTGAATGACAGCGCGCCGCGACACGCGGCGTGTTGGGTATTCGAAGGACTGACTCTTGCCATGGCCGTCGGCGGAAACGGCGCGCCGGCGGTTCTAGGCGAGCTTGAAACCCTGCTGCCAGGCTGGTCACCACGCCAGACGGATACCGGCGCCACCGACATCACCCTTTCCATCGACACGGAACCGTCGGGATTTCGCTTTACTGAACAACCCCGCGGCACGGTTTCGTGGGAGCCGGATTCATTCTCCGCCGCCTATGCCCTGGCCACCGAATTGTTCGAACGCCTTGTCGCGGGGTCGACGCAAGGCCTCGTCCTGCACGCCGGCGCCGCGGTCCTCGGGGGTTGCGCCATGGCGTTCGCGGCACCGACAATGACAGGGAAAAGCACCCTCGGCGCCGCCTTCTCCCTCGCCGGAGAGCGCTTGCTGGGCGATGATCGAATTATCGCGCGACTGTCGGGTTCATCACCGGAAGCGATACCACTCGGCCTCGCCCAAAAGCTCAGATTGCCAATTCCAGACGCACTCGAACCACGATTTCGCCCGTTGCTGGACCGGCGTCCCGGCAGACGGATAGCCGACAGTCTGTTTCTCGAATGGGATCCGGAAACTCAAGTGACGTTCGGCGAGGCGGTTCCGCTCGGCGGCATTGTCATCCTGACTCGCGACGGTAGCGTTTCGGCGGCATGCACGCGCGTGCCCAAGGCCAGGGCAATCCGCGAAATCCTCGGCCTCTCCGCGACCCCAGCCGGCCCTTCCCAGCATCTAGAGGTCGTCCGAGCTTTGGTTGAACAGCTTCCTGTTCTGGAAGTACGTTACGGATCCTGTTTCGACGCGCGCGAGAAAATCCTGGACGCGGCGGGTGCCTGGGGGTGACATGACGCGGATGTATGAACGCGATCCGCTTACCACCGTGACCGAGGTCGACGGTGAGATGTTTCTCGTCAAACCCGGCGTGGAAGACATTCACCATCTTGACCAGATCGCATCGGGGATCTGGCGTTTCCTGGGCGTAACCCGCGGTCTCGATGAGATGCAAACCGTGCTGGAGGATGCTTTTCCGGAGGTTCCCGCGCAAACCTTGCGGGACGACCTAAAGCGCGCTCTTGATGGCATGATTGACGCGGGGTTCGTCCAGACCCACCCCCCACGCGCGGACGAGGTGAATGCCGAAGCTCGATGACGTCGCCCAGGGCCGGGCGCTTTGGCGCGCGCTATTGACCGAAGAAGCGTTGGCTGGAGAAGCGCGGGACGAGCAGACGCGTGATTTTCCGAATGACTTGCTGGAGCGGTTTTGCGGTCTCTTTGGTCCGGCCCTGATCGCCAATGCCTTGCCCGGGGCGCTAAACCCCAGTCTCGTAACTCAGGCCCGACTCCTCGCGAAACTCGCGGCGAACCGCCAGACCGAGGCCTTGAACATGGTGCTCGACCACGGTCATGACGTCATTCCCATGAAAGGGTTCGCGACCAGCCGGTTGTATCACCGCGACAGCGAAAGCCGTATCACGGGGGATCTTGACCTGCTTGTGAGAGCAGACGATGTCGGGGGCATTGTCGCGACCCTCCTGAATGAGGGATATGCCGTCGCGGCCGACCTACCCATGCCTCCCTGGGGTTTCGTTTCCGAGGCAAGTTATCTGCCGATGACGTCGGCGGATGGTTTGGTGGATATCGACCTGCACATCCATCCCGATTGCTATCCACTCTCGCTCGGGTTGACGACGGAGGACGTCTTCGGAGCCTCCAGGACCATCGACATCGCCAGCGGGCCCATAAAGGTCCCATCGCCCGAGCATATGCTCCTGATCGCGCTCTCCAACGCCGCAAAAGAGAAACTGGGCCCGCAAAGCGTGAAAAGCCTACTTGATTGTGGCCGTATCCTGGCATCCGAGCCGGCATTGGACTGGGCGGAATTCGAGGAAATGACGGCCCGAGCGTATCTGAAAGGCCCAAGCTGTGTCGTGTTCGCCGCGATCCGCTATTTGCGAATGGAAAACGACCTCGGTCCGATGGGTAACCCGATCCTAACCGCCAATTTCAGCGCCGCGATGCGGGATTTGGAAAACGGATTCGCGGACGGCTTTGCCTTCAATCGCAAATTGACCCGCGAGATCTTCCTGACCGCCGAGCCGACGGTGACCTTGCGCCGGGCCAAGGACAGGCTGATCGGTCTTTTCTCAAAGGGAACCGGTATTCCGCCTGGCGCCGAGGTTTCCAAGGACAGGTGATCATTCCGGATCGGGTAACCTATCGCGGCGCGAGATCACTCATGCCTGGAATCGCCGAATACGGCGTTTCAGATATCCCATGGCATCGGTCCAAAAAGACACGCAGACATAGAACACGACACTCGAGATCTTCTCTTCCTGAATAATCTTCATCGCCCGGGTCGTCACGGCGATACGCAAAACACCGTCAAGAACCAAGGCCAGCACCATGCCAATCAGGCCTAGCTTCTCGGTGAGCGGGACGGCGATGCCGAGAGTTGCCAAGGCACCAATGAGCATGGGGAGGGCGATCATCGCGGATTTGTTGGTCGCCAACACGACAACCATGCTCGAATGGTAGAGCGCGCTGACACAGACGACCGCCAAGACACCAAGAAACAGCGACTGATCCCAGATGACTTCGCCTTGCGTCCAGAACACGTAAAATGGATGCCCCACCACGGTCAGGACCAAGCAAACGGCGCCGGCGCTCCAAATATTCAAAGCAATCGCCTGGCGATACAGTCTTCGCATGGTCACCAAATCACTCCGGCCATGGGCCAGTGAGATCTCCGGTCCCAGCGAGTTAGCAACCATCTCGACGGCTTGTTGGGGAATTCGGGTTAGGGTTCGCATCGTGTTGAACAGAACCACCGCCTGAGGCCCCAGCATAACGCCAACCAATGTCGTACTGCCTTGTAGGATCAACGCCTGCGATATCGTGCAGCCGAGATACGCGAGTGACGGGCGCATCAGACGCCGGATCTCGCCCATCGCGTTCATTGCGCCGGACACCCCCAACGATGGCCATAACCGCCGTCCAAATCGCCAAAATATGACAAGAAGAAGGGCGGAAATCACCGCATCCAGAGCCGCGGCGCCAATCGGCGACACACCCAGCGCGATCGCGGTTATCACCACGACGAACTGCGCCAAAACGCCAAAGTTGAATTGCGCGATTCCCTGGGCATTGCGACCTTCGGCGCGGAATACCCCGAGAAGCAACCCAACAATCTGATTGGCCGCGATTTTGACAAACATCCAAGCAAGCACCAGCCAAGCGGCCGTGTGATCCAAAACGGAGAAGCCGAGCCATTTCTCAAACGGCAGGAACCACAGCGCCAGGGCAAGCACTGCCGCCCCAAATACAAATATCAGAACAAGAAAAACCAGAGCGGCCTGAAAAACCCGCAGCGCGCCGGCCCTGTCACCGGCGCTGACGAGGATCGACATGTCATTCTGCGCGACCCCTTTCAGTCCGAGATCACCCAGATTGAGATAGACCGGGATCGTGGCGAGAAGCAGCCATTCGCCATAAAGGTCAACGCCCCAGAACAGCAAAAACAACGGAACGCCCACTAATTGAATGAGCGTCAAGTTGAGGCGCGAGAATCCATTCGCGAGAATGTTGAGCCGAAACCGTCGATTCGCGCTGGCGGTCACGACGGCCCAAGACCCGCGCGATAGAGGGCAAGCGCGCGCGCGCCATAATGATCCCACGTAAAGTCGGCTTCCGCCCGCGCTCTGGCCGCGTCCGCCATCTCAGCGCGAATATCGGGATTCTCGTACAGGAAAAGGATCTTTTGTTTTAGCGCGTCCACATCGCGAATCGGCACCACGAAACCCTCGCGATCCTCGGCGATCAAATCGGCGCCGCCAGTATTCGTCGAGCAGATTAATGGCAATCCCGAGGCCATCGCCTGGACCAGCACCATTCCGAAACCATCCTCTATCGAGGGCAGGCAGAAAACCGAGCCCAATCGATAATACTCATGCAGATCGAACTCCCGAAACGGGCCGACATGGCGGATTCTGTCGGATGCGAACCGCGCCAAAAGTGGCTCGGTTTCCGCCTGTCTACTACCAATCAATAGCAACTCGCTGTTCGGCAGGTTCAGTTCGCTGAACGCTTTCAGAAGATAGATCAGGCCCTTGCGCACGGATAGCGCGCCACAGAAAACCACACGGAAGACATCGTCCGGTTTCTCGCGACGAGGGAAATGTCGAAGGTCCACTCCATAGGGGTTGATCAGAAGTTTCTCCTTCGGAAACCCTTTCTCGATGAAGCTTCGCCACGCATAAAGCGAGGGGACACAGACGTAATCCGTCCGCTCGTACTCCGCCAGTTCACGCTCCGTGATCGCTGGATGATGGCCACCATGTTCGAGACCGTTGAGCTCATACTCCTCGGCGAGGATCGCCTGCTGGTGCACCATATGGGAGGAGCCGCGTTCCAGAAATGTCGCCATCCCCAGATCCTTGGCTCGACCGAGTGAGCGTAGCGAGCCGCCGCTCCAACCAATGAAAACCGAACTACGATCATCAAGGCGTCGGGCCACGTTCCAGTCGAAAGCCGCCATGTTCTGGTGCGTAATGTTGTGTAGCCGGCGCAACGGCGCCGGAAGTTTGCGCCAGAACCGCGCCGCCAATTCATGGATCAACAAAGACCGGATGTGGCTTCGGTCGACGCCGTATTTGACGGTTTCGAACACCGGATACGAGGTTATCAACCGCTCAAGACTTCCCGCGTCCTGCAGCGCTCGGGCGAGGTAGAAGGCGTGAAACCGCCCCATCACCGAGATGGTGGCGTTAACCGGTCGAGAAACGTCGTCCATATTGGTCGGGCTCATCGACAGGCATCCGGTCTGGAAGGGTCCAACGAGAATATTCGCAAAAATGACAGAGAACAAAAATTCGCCAAGAGCCGGTCCACTGGCGCCAAATCATCGGATAGGATCATGGCGGGAACGCCGTTGATCAAAGCACTGACATCCGTGTCGCTCAAACGCTCCCAGCGGCGCGACTCTTCCGCGCGCGACATGACGAGCCCAAAGGCGCTGGGTTCGCGCCGTGCCACCAATCCGTAGTGCAATCGTCGGTCCCGCCGCGTCACATCCGCCCGCCGCCACACTTCAACGACCTCAAAATCCTTTGCCAAGGTCCTCGCGAGGCTGGCGAGAAATCGAGGCTCCCTCGGCGCGTCGATCAGATTGACGACATAAAACCCCGTTTCGTCCAAGCGATCGCGAATCTCGGCGTGAAACTCACGCGTTACCAAATGGGCCGGCATGGTCAGGCCGGTATAGGCATCGTTGTATATCACGTCAAAACACGTGTTGGTGCTCAGCAGCCGCAGGCCCGCTCGTCCGTCGGCATGAATCACACGCAACGGGTCCGCTACCTCGACATCAAGATTTCGCGTCGCGAAACTTGTTACGGCGGGATCGATTTCCAAGACCACCAATCGCTCCGCGCGGCCGTCTCGACGCCACAGATCCGGAAGCGTCAGACCACCGCCGCCAATGAACAGCGCCGACATATCCCTGATCCCATCGTTGTCGCGCCGGCCCAGGGCGTCGACGAAATCATGACTTTCGATGAACAATCGGTCTTGGCCATCGCGACCCTCCACGCTATGCAGCCAGCCGTCGATTTCGAGACCTTGGCTAGGGAAACCAGTTATTTCCGTCGTGTCCAATCGCTTCAAACAATAATACTGACTCTCCACGTCGCATGTCTCGCCACGGATCAACAAGGCCCCGATAATGCCTAAACCGAGCATCGTCGACGCGCCCAGAGCGCCGATAAGGCCACCACCAACCCGCGACCAGACCCACAAGGCCAGCGCCGCTTGAACACAAGCAATCAGAGCCATCGCGTTAGCGGAACCGAGAACCGGTACCAAGACATAGCCGGTTAGGAGGACACCCGCTATCGCGCCGGCCGCCGACGCGGCAAACATGCGCGACAGAACCCGGCCACGATCACCAACGCCCCCCTGATCCACCGCGATCGCGGTGGCGAGTGGCGTGACGATACCGGCCACGAGACTGGGAACCAGAAACAGGACCGACGTAAGCACCAACACCGTCGCTATGCGCACGCCCCCGGCAACTTCAATAATCCATGGCGCGATCGGCAACAGCGCCACCGACAACGTTACGCCCACTCCGGCAAGAAACAACGTTAGCGCCAACCACCGGGTCGCCCGCAACGACGTCGAGGCCTTCGACGCCATGAGCCCGCCGACCCAATGCCCGATGGAGAACCCCATCAGAACAACCGATATGATCGCCGTCCAACTGAAAAGTGACATGCCGACCAATGGCGCCATTAGCCGGGCGGCCGAGATTTCGACCGCCAGCGCCGCCGCCGAGGAGATCAGAACAACGACGGCCAATCCGTCGCTATCAGTCTGGTCCGCGAGACATGTTGGTGTTTGACGCGCGATGACCTATGCCTCGTCAATAAGCGTTCTGTTGCGAGAACACCGAGAATGGTGTCAGCAAGATGATCCGAAGATCCAACAGAACCGACCAACGATCGATATAGTGCATGTCGTATTGCACCCTCTGTTTCATCTCGTCCAGGGTTCGGGTCTCGCCGCGAAGCCCGTGAATTTGCGCCCAGCCGGTGATGCCTGGTTTTACGCGATGACGGCCGAGATAGCCGTTGATGATCCTACCGTAGTAGTCATTGTGCGACACCGCGTGGGGGCGCGGACCGACAAGCGACATCGACCCTTGCAGGACATTAAACAGTTGCGGCAATTCATCGAGGCTGGTTCGTCTGAGGAAAGCGCCGACCGCCGTAATGCGGGGATCGTCCTGGGTCGCTTGAGGTAGGAAACCATCGGTTTCCTCATGCAACC
>JADHLJ010000337.1 GCA_016780745.1 Alphaproteobacteria bacterium
GGAAGACGCCGCGCGTCTGGCGATCGCCGATGGCGCGAGGCTGATTCTGGGCCCCCTGTTCGGAGCGTCCGCCGAAGCCGTGAGACCGATCGCGTCGGCGGCCGGCGTTAGTGTCGTGAGTTTCTCGAACAATCGTGATATTGCCGGGGACGGAGTTTATGTCTTTGGTTTTCTGCCTGACCAGCAAGTTCACCGGATTATGCGTTTCGCCGCTGATAGGGGCCACGGTCGCATCGGTGCCCTGGCGCCGTCCTCCGGTTTTGGTGAACTGGTCGTCGCGTCGGCGCGGATCGCGGCCGAGCAAATCGGCGCGGAAGTGGTTCGGGCGACCTATTACGATCCCAGTGATTCGGAGCTTTCCGGTCTTATCCGGCAATTTGCCGAGTATGATTCACGCAAATCCGCCCTGGCCGAGCAGAAATCCCTCCTGTCGGGAAGAACGGATCAAATTTCCAAACAGGCACTTGCCAGACTCACCGGTTTGGACACGTTTGGAGACCCGCCATTCGATTCGGTGTTGCTTCCGGCGGGAGATCCGGGGCTGCGGAGCATAGCACCGCTTCTGGCGTATTTTGACGTCGACCCCGCGAGGATTCGATTGCTGGGCACCGCGCTTTGGGACGAGGCCCGCGGGCTTGGGGCCGAGCCGGCCTTGGTTGGCGGCTGGTATGCCGCCGCGTCTCCCGATGCCCGGATGGATTTTGAGAACAAGTTCGATCGCGCGTTCGATCGCCGGCCCCCCCGACTCGCGTCTCTTGGCTATGACGCCATGTTGCTTGCCGTTGCCCTGACTTATGCCGAGGGCGGCGCGGATTATTCATCGGAAGCCTTGACGGACGGTAATGGTTTCGCGGGCGTCGATGGAATATTTCGTTTGTTGCCGGACGGCACCAATCAACGTGGTCTCGCGGTTCTTGAGGTGGAGCAAAATGGCGTTCGAGTCATCGACCCGGCCCCGCTAAGCTTTACCGATTTCCTCTATTGATCCGAACCTCGACTACAGCCGCGCATCCAAGAGCGCCGAGAGCACGGCGTTCAGGCGCTGACGTCCGTCCCGGGTCGCGCGCAACGTCGTTTGGCTCAGGTCCATGTAACCGGCTTCGACGAGATCGACGATCACCGCCTGGTCGAGCGATTGGTTGAACGGCAACCCTGATTCGCGTTCGATTCTGGAAAGAGGAACGCCTTCGACCAGGCGCAGTCCCATCATGAGGATCTCAACAAGGCGCTCATTCCGGTCAATCGGAGTTTCCTCGACCAGGGCGTGGCCGTCTCGTTCCACCCGGTCCAGCCAAACCGCCGGTGCGCGGTGGGTTCGTGTCGCGATCGCCTGGCCATCGGCGCCGAGCAGGCGACCATGGGCGCCAGGCCCCACGCCGAGATATTCTTGACCACGCCAATAAACGAGATTGTGTCGGCTCTCGGCCCCCAGCCGGGCATGATTGGAAATCTCGTAGGCTGGTAGGCCGGCTTTATCGAGAATTTCTCCGGTAGCCTCATAAAGCGCACCACCGGTGTCGTCATCGGGGATGGTGAACGCGCCCCGTTGATGCAGGGAATGGAAGGCGGTGCCGGGCTCGATCGTCAGTTGGTAGAGCGAGAGATGGTCGCCGGCGAGCGCCAGAGCCTCCCGTAGCTCGGCCTTCCAGTCAGTGAGACTCTGTTCGGGTCTCGCGTAAATCAGATCAAACGAGACGCGATCGAAGATCTGGTGGGCGGTTTCAACCGCCGCGATGGCTTCCTTGGAATCGTGGCCACGCCCAAGGAAGCGTAGCGCGTCGTCGTTTAGAGCTTGTACTCCGAGCGAAACACGGTTCACTCCGGCCTCGCGAAACGCGCGCAAGCGGCCCGCCTCCACGGAAGTCGGATTTGCTTCCAGGGTAATCTCGATCCCCGGATCCACCGGCCAAATCCCGCGAACCGTCCTGATGATATCGGCGGCGGTGTCGGGGGCCATGAGCGATGGTGTCCCACCGCCAAAAAAGATGCTAATCGGCGCGCGTGCCCGGACCCGGTTCGCGAAAGTTTCCAGCTCGTTTATGAGGCCGCGGCGCCAGCGGTCATGATCGATGGTGTCGGCGACATGGCTGTTAAAATCGCAATACGGACACTTGGAGAGGCAAAACGGCCAATGGACGTAGACGCCAAACCCCTCTTCGGATGGGTTTTTGGCGCTTTTCGTGTCGGTCGCGACGGACGCCTGGGCGGACCGCGTGATCATAATGGCGCAAGGACCGTCGCCAGGAGTTTGTCAAAGGCATCGGCGCGATGGCTGACCGAGTGTTTCCAGTCCTGGTCGACCTCGCCGAAGGTTTGGTCATGACCCGCCGGCGCGAAAATCGGATCGTAGCCAAATCCGCCCTCGCCGCGTGGCGGCCAAACCAGGTCGCCGACAACCTCGCCCTCGACGGTTTCCACATGACCGTCCGGCCAGGCCAGACAGAGCGCGCAGACAAAACGGGCCCGGCGGGTTTGCGGCACTCCGGTTCGCGCCTCGATGGCTAGGATCGCGTCATTGACCTTGGCCATGGCCATCGCGAAATCCTTCTCCGGTCCAGCCCAACGGGCGGAGTAAATCCCCGGATCCCCGCCGAGCGCGTCGACCGCGAGGCCCGAATCATCGGCCAGGGCCGGCATGCCCGAGGCGGTGGCCGCCGCCAGGGCCTTAAGTTCGGCGTTGCCAACAAAACTGTCGGCGGTTTCCTCGGGCTCCGGTAGACCCAGCTCACCGGCGGAGATCGCTTCAATGCCGAGGGGGCGGATCAAGTCATTGATTTCGCGAACCTTGCCTGGATTATGGCTGGCAACAACCAATCGGTTTCCGTCGAAACGACGTCCACCAAATCCGCTATTTCCGCCATTTTCGGGCATACGGCGTCAATCCAGGCCAAGCGCGGATTTTTGCAGCCCCACCAGATCGGTGATCCCGCTTCGCGCCAGGGACATGAGCGAGTCGAACTCCGATCCCGCGAAAGGCTCATCCTCGGCGGTCGCCTGAATTTCGACGATGCCGCCCGAACCCGTGAGAACGAAATTCGCGTCCGCCTGGGCGTTGGAATCCTCGGCGTAATCAAGATCGAGCACGGGGCTGCCATCGAAGATACCGCAGGATACCGCGGCCACGTGATCGGTCAGTGGGACAGACTTCAGAACTCCCAACCGCACCAGGCTGTCCATGGCTTGATAGAGCGCGACGAAGCTTCCGGTGATCGAAGCGGTGCGGGTCCCGCCATCGGCTTGCAAGACATCGCAATCGACTCGAATTTGCCGCTCGCCCAGTGCCTTCTCGTCGGTGACGGCCCGAAGGGACCGCCCGATCAGCCGCTGGATTTCCAGGGTACGTCCGCTCTGTTTGCCGCGCGCCGCCTCGCGGTCGGTGCGGGTATGGGTCGAGCGCGGCAGCATGCCGTACTCGGCGGTGACCCAGCCCTTGCCCCGGCCTTTCATGAAAGGGGGGACCCGGTCTTCGATGCTGGCGGTGCACAGAACATGGGTGTCGCCGAACTTGATCAGACAAGAGCCCTCGGCATGCTTGGCGAAACCCGGTTCCAGGGTTACGGCGCGCAATTGATCGGGCGCGCGCCCAGAGGGGCGATTGGACGAAGGGGCCATGATTTTCCGTACTCCGGGTCGAACTCTCGGGAAGCGGCGGACCCTATCGGACCGGACCAACCGCGTCCAGCGTCGCGGACTTGTTCACGATTGCCCGCTCTCGTTGACGCGTGCGCCGTGGCTTCCTAAATTCAAGCCATGAAAGAGTCGCCCGTCCTGAGCTTGAACGAACGATCGCGCGCGGTATTCCAGCACGTCGTTGATTCGTTTCTCGAGACTGGCGAGCCCGTGGGTTCGCGCACTCTCGCGCGATTAATGGGAGCAAATCTCTCTCCCGCGACAATTCGAAACGTCATGGCGGATCTGGAGGATGTGGGGCTTCTATTCGCGCCGCATACCTCGGCCGGCCGATTGCCGACGGATCTCGGCTTGCGCATGTTCGTTGACGGCTTGCTTGAGATTGGCGGCGACCTTACCAAGGAAGAACGCGCCAGTTTGGACGGCCAATGCCAGGCGGCGGGCCGAACCTTCTCTGATGTGTTGGGCGAGGCGGGGGCCGCGCTCTCGGGACTGACGGAATGCGCGGGTCTCGTTATCTCGCCAAAAACCGATTCGCCGCTACGCCAGATTGAATTTGTTCCGTTGTCCACGAATCGGGCGCTGGCGGTGATGGTCAGCGATACTGGGTTGGTGGAAAATCGGGTGATTGAGTTGCCGCCCGGGCTTCCGGCCTCGGCATTGGTGCAGGCCTCGAATTACATGAACGCGCGGTTGGCCAATTCGACGATGGACGAGGCGCGAACCCGCATCCAGCAAGAGATCGAGCTGGAGAAGACCGAACTCGACTCTCTGACCAATCGGCTAGTGGCGGAGGGCCTGGCACTCTGGGCCGGCGGGGTTCAGGGTGGATCCTTGATACTGCGCGGACAATCGAAGCTTCTTCATGATGTGAACGCGGTCGAGGATCTGGAACGGATCCGTGCCCTGTTCGAGGCGCTGGAGCGCAAGGAATCCATGGTGCGCCTGCTGGAGGCGACGGGGGACGCAAATGGCGTGCAGATCTTTATCGGCTCGGAAAATCAATTATTCGAGCACGCGGGATGCTCGGTGATCATCGCCCCCTATCATGACCAAGGCCGCCGCGTCGTTGGTGCGCTCGGGGTCATTGGACCGACGCGGATGAACTACGCGCGGATCATCCCGATGGTGGATTATACGTCCAAACTTGTCGGCCAATTGCTGGATTGACCGGTGTGCGGGTCGGCCAATTGGCGAATTTATATCATCCGACATTTGCAAACGCGTCGAGATCGCTTACATGAGGGGCCGATCGCGAACCAACGAGGCAGGTAGAGGCCAAGATGTCCGATAAAGATCAGGAACCCGTCGAAACCGAGGCTTCCGATGAGGATGCCGCGACTCTCGCTCCCGAGGACGCGTCGGACGAGGTGTCGATGGATGGACCCGCGGGTGAACTGACCCGCGAGGAGGAACTGGAAGCACGGGTCGCGGAGCTCAAGGATCAACTGCTCCGGGCGATCGCCGAACAGGAAAACGTGCGAAAACGCGCGGATCGTGAGCGCGACCAGATCCGCAAATTCGGTATCAGCAATTTCGCCAAGGACCTACTCTCGGCGGCTGACAATCTGCGGCGTGCCCTGGATGCCGGCCCCCAGGATATGGAGAGCGTCGATGACGCGGTCCGCAATCTGATCATCGGCGTCGAGATGACGGAAAAAGAATTGCTGACCGCGTTCGAGAAGAATGGCATCCGCAAGATCGATCCGATGGGTGAGAAATTCGACTACAACTTCCATCAGGCGATGTTCGAGGTGGAAGACACCAATCAAGAAGCCGGAACCATCGTTCAGGTTCTTCAGGCGGGTTACGCGATCGAGGACCGGATTCTTCGGCCCGCCATGGTGGGCGTCGCCAAGGCCAGTGCCGCCGATGTGCCCGAGCATCTGGACACGACCGTCTGATTGGACCGAGTTTTTCGGTAACCCTCACGCGTCCGACGGGTGAAGTCCCTCGGAGCTTGGCGAGAGAGCCCTGATCCGTTGTTTCGCGGCATCACGGGACGACACCGCATAGCAATAAACGCAGCCGTGGCTGCAGGTGTCATAGGCGCCGATATCCCGCGACTCGGCGCAAAGGCAGCCGGGTCGATTTCCCTTTTGACGACTGGTAACGGGCCTTCCCGCGACATCCGAAAGGCGGTCGGAATCGATACAGCGGGCCGGTCGCAGGGACGGCGTCAGCAGATCTGGTTGAGCGCACAATG
>JADHLJ010000338.1 GCA_016780745.1 Alphaproteobacteria bacterium
GGCCGAGAATATCGGGCTCGGCCCGCTCTTCGAATCGACGTTGCTTCAGGAGACCGAGTGGCACCTCCATACCGCGCTCTTCGCGCTGGTGTTGGGCTTCGGTTGCGTCTGGAACACCCAGGTTCGCGTGGACGTGGTTCGCGAGCATCTGGCCTTCCGTCGCAAGGCGTGGTTGGAAATGCTTGGCGCGACGTTCTTCATGATCCCTTACACGCTCGTGGTCATGTATTTCGCGGCGATCTTTGCCTACGATTCTTGGGCGATTAGCGAGATCTCGGCTTCCCAGGTCGGCTTGCCGCATCGCTGGATCATCAAGACGATCCTGACTTGTGGTCTGCTTGTTGCCGCCATCGCTGGATTGGCGGTTTGGCTTCAGGCCTTCCTGGCGCTCGCCGCGCCTCGGGAGATGCGCTACGAGCTTATGACCCTCGAATGGCCGGAAAACACCGGCAAGTCCATCGAGGGCAAGGAGCGGATGGCCGTTGATCTCAACGTGTCCGTCGAGGAAGATCTGAAGCGTCAGACGCAACAGATCCTCGGTTCCGACGGAAAGGCCGCGAACTAGGCAACTGTCGGCGTGGGGTTGACGACAGCCCCCGACGAAAATCACACGGGGCGTTCGATGATTGTCGTCGAGCGCCCCGTTTGCTTCCACCGAAGGACCGGTCTGGTCGATTGTTCGAAAGCGGGGCCCATGTTCAAGCTGCAGAACTTCCTCAAACGTTATGTATGGGACGAGGAGACCACGCCGTATTTCACGCGGGTCGCGAACCTCAGCCGCAGTCAGGCCGACAGCGAGTTGTTCTTTTTCGCGATCATGTTCTCGGTCCTTTTCGGCGTCGCCACCTTCACGTCGATCACCGGCCAGGCACCCTATGGGGCTTCGAATAACGCGGCGATTTACTGTTTCACCATTGTCGCGGGCGCCGTCCTCGTCGGAACCGTGAAGAACATGTACGCCGCGATCTATGTCACCAGCGCCCCCGTGGCGGTGATTCTGGCGCTGCTCCTGTTCGGATTTCCAGGGAAAATGGTCCTGGTTGATCAATTGGTGCTGATCGTCATCGATTTGGTTCTGCTCCGATATATGTGGCGGGTTATCACGATCTGCCGAGTCTACAAGATGCTTCCGCATCGCGAGCCGGAAAACAAAACCCGTCGTCGTCTGTTTTGAGCAGAACTGGGAGCCGCCCGTGACCCTGGATGGCCTGAACAAGTTTTTGCTGGCTAGTTATCGTTGGCATCAATCCGCGTTCATGGTCGGTTTCGCGGGGATGTTGGTCGTCGATTTCTTCTTCCTCGACGGCTGGGCAACCTTCTGGCTGATGGTGGTCTGGTCGTTGGTCTTCGGCGTCCATTTCATGGTTTTCCGGTCCCAGGCGGTCGACGAGGAATGGGTGCGGGAGAAGATCATTTTCGATGTCTATCGGCCTTGGGACTACGGGCATATCGACGAAATCAAGAACAATCCCTATGGCCTTTCGGCCTACCGCACCGAGCTTGGACGCGTCGATAAAGACGGGAACCCGGTTAAACCAGCGGATGATGAGACGACGAAAGAGCCGAAGTAGTCCGCTAGCCGGGCCTCGACGTCGCGTCTCGTCCTAGAGGATTCCAGGCAACTCCGAGATATCGTTCAGAACGTGATCCGCCATCGGCGCCAATAGTGCCCGGTCGGACGCGCCGGTCAGGACAGCCACAACCAGCCCGCAACCCGCGACCCGTCCGGCGTCCAAATCGGCGGGGCTGTCGCCAACCATCGCGACCGCGTCGGGCGGCAGGTCGAGAGCGCGGCAGAACTCCAGGATCATTCCAGGCTCGGGTTTGGCGCCATGGCCACTGTCGTAACCCAGGACGAGATCGAACAGATCTCCGACGCCGAGTTGTTCGAGGGTTAGCCGCGCCGCGCGTTCGGCGTCATTGGTCGCGAGGCCAATCGCGTGACCATCATCGCGCAGTCCCTCCAGAAGCGGCGCCAGCGACGTAACGGGATGCAGATTCGCAAGGCCCGTGGTTGTCCAATAGGCGTCCAGCCACTCGGTCACCTCCTCCAGGTCCGGCAGCTCCGGCAATATCTCCCGCCATCGGGCGGCGACGACATCGGTGGTTCCGGAGGCAAGCTGACTGCCGGCGATTATCCGACCCGTGGCCGGGTCCCGACCCGCCGCGTCGAGCATCGTTTCCGCCATCTCGCCGCGACCCACGGTCTCCGCCAAGGCGCCAGCGCTGGAAAGGAGAATGGGAACCCAGGTTTTCTCGAAGTCGATCAAGGTTCCGTCCTTGTCAAAGACAATACCTTGAATCTTCGATGGGTTGTGGTCGGTCGCCATGGTCAAACCCGCGTCGTTTCGAATGCCGGTGGCATGCCGCGCTATCGCGCTCTTCGGCGCCGCCTGATAGAAACGACATATGAGCATGAAGCAACCGGATTACATAATCATCGGCGCGGGATCGGCGGGCTGCGTGCTCGCGAACCGGCTAACCGAGGATGCCGACACGTCCGTATTGGTGATCGAGGCGGGCGGTCGGGATCATTGGTGGGACTGGACCATCCACATGCCCGCCGCGCTTGCCTACCCGCTCGCGACGGATCGGGTGAACTGGGCTTATCACTCCGAGCCGGAGCCCGGTATGGATGGCCGGCGGATGTATTGCCCAAGGGGGCGGGTCCTCGGCGGGTCGAGCTCGGTCAATGGCATGGCCTATGTCCGTGGTCACGCGCGCGATTATGATCGCTGGGCCCAGGGCGAGGGGATGCGTGGCTGGTCACACGCGGATTGTTTGCCGTATTTCAAGAAGGCGGAAAACCTCGATATCGGCGGCGATGATTATCGGGGTGATGACGGCCCACTCAGAGTAACCGCCGGGAAAATGCGAAACCCGCTGTTCCAGGCCTGGGTTGAAGCCGGACGGGAGGCCGGCTATCCGGTCACCGAGGATATGAATGGCGCCCAACAGGAAGGCGTCGGCCGAATGGATATGACGGTGGGTGGCGGGCGGCGCTGCAGCGCGGCGAGGGCTTATCTGCATCCCGCGCGCTCCAGGTCAAATCTCTCTATTATTACCAAGACCTTGGTGTCGCGGGTTCTGATTGAGAATGGCCGCGCCGTCGGCGTGGAACTGAACCGGGGCGGCGGGACCGAGCAGCTGCGCGCGGCGCGGGAAGTTATCCTATGCGGCGGGGCGATCAACTCCCCACAATTATTGATGCTGTCCGGCATCGGTCCGGCGGACCATTTGCGGGAGCATGGCATTGATGTGCTCGTGGATAGACCGGGCGTCGGCGAGAACTTGCAGGATCACCTCGAGATCTATGTGCAATATGCGTGCACCCAGCCAATTTCCCTGTATGGCGCCCAGAATCCGTTGCGAAAGATGCTGATTGGCATGGAGTGGATCGCCGCGCGAACTGGTCTCGGCGCCACGAGCCATTTCGAGGCCGGCGGGTTTATCCGCTCTCGCGCCGGCGTGGAGCATCCGGATCTCCAATATCATTTCCTGCCCATAGCAATGAACTATGACGGCACGAATCCTCAAGACACGCATGGATTCCAGGCCCATGTCGGTCCGATGCGCCCGACCAGTCGCGGCCATGTTCGCTTGAAATCAGCCGATCCGCGCGCGGCGCCGGGGATCCTGTTCAATTACATGATGACCGAGGGAGATCGCGCCGAGATGCGGGCGGCGGTTCGTCTCACGCGGGAGATAGTCGAACAGGCTGCCTTTGACGCCTTGCGCGGTGATGAATTGGCGCCCGGGGCCGATGTCGAGACCGATGCCGCGATCGACGCCTTCGTGCGCGAGCGCGGCGAAAGCGCTTACCATCCATCCTGTACCTGTCGGATGGGAGCCGACCCGATGGCCGTGGTCGACGACGAGGGGCGGGTGCATGGGATCGAAGGTCTGCGGATCATCGATGCGTCGATCATGCCATCCATCGTCAGCGGCAATCTAAATGCACCGACAATCATGATGGCGGAGAAGATCGCCGACAAGGTGCGCGGACAAGATCCGCTGCCTCGACTGGAGGTCCCCGTTTGGATCAACCCGGGTTGGGAGACCAAACAACGCTAGCCGAGGCTTGTATAAACCGTCGAGCGAGTGAGTTCAGGAATTTTCCGCTGTTGCCCGCCGCTTTTTCATCATTTCCTCCCAGCGCTTGAAAACCCGAGCGCGGCGTTCCTCGAAAGCAGCGCGCAGTTCCTTTTCGCGTTTGGTCATCGCCTTTCGCTGATCCCGGACTAACTCCCGGCGGGCTTTTTGCGCGGCATTGTAATCCCGGCGCTGGAGATCAAGGCGTTGGCGATAGTTGAGCTTCGCGTCCTCTCGGGCGGCGACCATGCGTGCCTTGGTCGCGGCGTGTTTCAGCTTGTGCACGGCTTGGCGGTATGCGGCGCCGCGCTCTGGGTCGCTGGAGTGATAGCGTTCGACCGCGCGGTGCCATGACTTGTGGTCCTCCCGCAGCTGTTTCAAATGGGCGCCCGCGTAGCCGGCATTCTTGAGGGGGTCGAAAGCGTCCTCGATGTTGTCGAAGGCATGGGGGTGATAGCGCAAATTGATCTGCATGCAGCCGACGTCGATATTGGTCTTTCCAGCTTTCTGGAGCGCGCGGACCTTGGCAATGGCTTCGGCGCGGGATGCGAAATGCTCACCGGGGCCGCCCCAGGTCACGGTCCACGGCCAGGCGACGCTCTTTTTAGCATCGCTGTCCCAACGCCCTGATTCTTTCAGCGAAATTGCTTCCAACAACCCTCTTGGCACACGTTCCTGGTTCTCCGCCTGTCGTGTCGCTGCCTCGCAAAGCGCGGCGTCTCGGCGTTCCGCGTCCGTAAGAGCGGTTGCATCGGTCGTGAATGCCGCAAGCGCGAGCAAAATCACAAACGGTTGTATCCAGCGCATGGCTTTCCTCCTCGCCATGAGCAAAGCAAACGTCGTGCCAGGTTTGAGGTGAACTACTCCGCCGCCTGGTCGAAGGCAATCGCGGGAAGTTGGATCGCGCCAAGACCGCCGATGAGGGTGGCCATATCTTCCGCCAACCCATCGATGGAGGGCAACCGCTCGATGCGGATCTCATCCATGTACAGGCCGCGGTTCAGCTCGATCTGAAGCGCGTGGATCCCGTCTCGGGGGCGTCCGTAATGTCGTGTAACGAATCCCCCGGCATAGGGATTGTTGCGCCGAACCGCATAGTTCATATCGGTCAGGTGGCGCTCGGCTTCGCTCGTGACGAGCGGCGCGCAAGCTGTTGCGTGACAATCGCCCAGCACCGCGTCGATGGTTTTTGCCCGTGTCGCCGGGCCGCCCCGCTGTTGGGCCGCGCCCGATGGCATGGAATGACAGTCCAAAAGAATGCAGAATCCGAAGAGCGAGCGCGTTTCCTCGATCAGGGCCGCCAGAGCTCTATGGTAGGGGTCGTAGAATTCCTTGATCCGCTGGTCGGCCTCGGAGAAGGTCAGTTTATCACCGTAGATGGGTTCCGAGTTTGAGACGACGCGGGCGATGGTTCCCAGCCCGGCGGCGATACGCGCGTTGCGGGTCGTCACGTAAGACGGCAACGGCGTGCTGAACATCGCCGGGTCGAGTTCGTAAGGCTCTCGGTTTACGTCGACGAAGACCCTGGGGAATTGCGCCTGCAGCAATGGCGCGCCGAGTGTGGGCGCCGCCGCGAAAATCTCGTCGACAAAGCCGTCCTCCGATGATCTGAGCCGGGTCGGCGAGAGTCGGGATCGCGCGACAAAGCTCTCGGGATAGACGCGGCCACTATGCGGCGACGCGACGACAAGCGGCAGGGTTTGCCGGCTCGGGCGCCTGATCACCAAGCAGGTTTCGTCGAAT
>JADHLJ010000339.1 GCA_016780745.1 Alphaproteobacteria bacterium
AAATGGTCCTCAGCCGCGCCAATAAAAGCGTCCGATTGTTCGACCACGTGGTCGAGGCGCTGGCATCGGGGCGGCAACCCGACCGCGCGAAGATCCTTGAGGTCGGCTATCTCGTGCGCACCACGGCGGTTTACGGCAATGGTAAGTTCGGCCTGGCGGATTTGGATCAGCTTCGCGCCGCCGGGATCTTTGGCCTTCCCTTCCAAGCCGAAATGCTCTGTGTGTTCCTCGCCCGACAGTTCAGCCTCGACTGGGTGGAGCATATCGCCTCGACGCGCGCACCCGAGACCTTCACGCCTATGAATGAAGGCCTGAAGCGCGCCCTGGGCGTCGGCAATGCCACCGGGCTCGGCATGGCGCCGTTTCTGATCGGCCATCCGAAGCTGATCAACGCCTGGATCAGCGCCCGCGAGACGGCGCTCGCCCGGGTTCGCGCCGTTACCGATCCCAGGCCCGAAACGGTGGAACGGTTTCATACGCTGCTGGACCGCGCGGTGCTACATGTCCGGCAATGGCCGACAACCGATGCGCTACAACAACAACGTTGCGCCGAACTCATCGACCAGCTCGCGGTGCTGAAGAACGCCGAACCGCTGAGCCGAACGCCGCCGTCATGGGACGATCTGGTGGCCTGGGCCGAGGCGACATTGGGGCTCGAGGCCCAGGAACTTCTGAACAGCCTGCTGATCGAGCTGTTTCCCGGTCTGGTTGACGACCTGGAGATGCAAACCGGCTCGGACGAGGCCATGCGGGTCCAACCCTCGATGACCCTGGAAGAATTGAAGAGCCTCATCGACAGGGATTACGATTGGGCCCTCGGCTTTGATTTCGCGACCGAGGCGTCGAACGCGCGGTTCTGGTATCGCTCCGAGGAGAAAGAAGAGCCGCGGCTTGGCTGGCGGGAGCGGGAACCGGGGGCGGACAAGGAAATGCGCATCGCCATCGCCCGTGATGTCTCCAGACTGCACGCCGTGATTGACGCGCAAGCCCCCGAGATGTTGGACGCCACGGTCGGCGAATTCATGATGGCGTTCCCGGAATGGCGCCAGACCATCCAACGGATACAAAGTCTCGCCGGCCTACCCTACGCCGAGTTTCGCGACAATCTGATCGACGAGACCTGCCGGCCCATCGATCTGTTGCGCTGTAAGCTGTCGATGTTCGGCGCCACCAAGTTCGATCCAAAATCCGATCTCTGGACCCGGATCGCGATGTTCCAGGGCGCGCCGCTCGCCCAGGACCTGAGCCAGGACGATATCGATGATTGGGCGTTTCCGGTTCTCGGCGAGGATACGGGATCATGACCGTTGACACACCACCACGGGTCTCCCTGGCGGAGGTTTTCCAGACCAGTTGGAAAGCCCTCGAGGGCACCGGCTTTCCCGCCGGGATCGATCGCGAGGCGGCCGCCAACGTCACTTGGCTGGAGGCGCGCGGGCTCGGCGGGGTGTCTCTCCTCGCCCGTGAGATTGAACGGCTCGGCGAGACCGTTGCCTGGGAGCCACCGGAAATCGATGACGACGGCAACGGCATTATCATTCGGGCCATGCCGGCGACCGGCACCCTGCATGCCCCCGGCGCGATCGACTGGGCCTTGAGTGGAAACGCGGTGACGGTGGTCGACTGTATCGCGCCGCTGTTGATTGTCGCCGAGGCCGCCCGACGCGCCGTTGATGGCGCGGCGCTATCCATCACCTGGGGGATCGAGCGCGGCAAGAGCACCGCGAAATGCGGCGGCGGTCAGGCCGCGCTGTCCCTGGATATCCGCACCGCGCGAGCCCCATCAACGGTCACGATCCGCGCCGGCAAACCTCCCAGCGCCAAGCAAAGCCGCCATCTCGCCGGCTTTCATGCGCAATCCCTGCGTGAGGGTATCACGGTCGATCCGGAAGATTGGACGGTCATTAAGAAAGCGGCGACCCGGGTCCTGGTCCCGGCGAGCGCGCAATCCAGAAGCGGCGCCGGCGCCGAGGTCGATGACAGCGCCTAATCGAGGGAGCGAAACATGCTCGAACTGAGACCCAATTGTGAGTTATGTGACCGCGACCTGCCGCCCCACAGCGATGAGGCGCGGATCTGCTCGTATGAGTGCACTTATTGCGCCGAATGTGTCGACACGGTCCTTCGCAATGTCTGCCCGACCTGCGGCGGCGGCTTCGCGCCCCGTCCCATGCGCCCGCTAAAGGCCTGGCGACCGGAACTCAATCTTGGCCTCGCCAACCATCCGGCGAGCACCAAGCGACGGCATTCGAAATTCACCTCGGACGAGATCGAGAGCCATGTCTCACAAATTGAGCATCTGGCGCCGAAGGATCGCTAAGACGCGGCTTCGTTCTCTTCGTACCAGTTGAATTCCAGGATCAGGCACCCGCCATCGCTTCGAACGGGCCCGTGCATGGTGCCGGGTGACCGGCTGGCATAGCCCGGCGCCTCGACCTTGCGCTCGCCATCGGCATCGATGGAGATGATGTCGCCTTCCAGGACATACAGCTCCTCCCAGTAGGGATGGGCATGTGCCTCTGGTGTCCGGCAACCCGCGTCGAGCTTTATCAGTCGGGTCCGCACGCCGGTGCGTGTTTCCGTGTCGAGCGTGCTGCCGATAACTTTTAAATGGACCTTCGGATTGCTGGGTCGCGTCGTGAACCCGCTGGTCGTATCGAAGCTGTGAAAGTCCAGATTAACCTTGCCTAGCCCCGCCATCACGCCACCTTCAATTCGCCGTTCAACACATAGGCGAGGATCCGCACCACCTGATCTGGCGTCTCCGCGACCGCGAGCGCGGCGGCGTCAACCTCCTTCAGGGCATGGGTCAACGACGGGTCGTGCAACACGATTACCGGCTTGCCCAGCGCGGCGGCGTAACCCGCGTCGAAGGCGGCGTTCCACTGCTTGTATTTGTCACCGAAGCGGACAACCACCACATCGGCGCGCTCGATCAGGGTACGGGTGCGGATGGCGTTGATCTTGGCGCCCTTGTGATCCTTCCAGAACGGGTTGTCCTCGCCGCCGAGGATCGCCACGCCGCAATCATCGCTGCTTTCATGATGGGTAACCGGCGCGTTGAAATCGATCGAGAGACCGGCGGCACCGCTTCCGGTTTCGATTTGCTGGCGCCAATCGCTATGGATCTCGCCGGACAGATAGACGGACAACGCGCTCATCATAAATCTCCCATTCGCGGTAAAAGGCTTCACCGTGCATAGGCCGTGAGGCGCGATGGCGCAAGTCCGCGAAGGCTTCAGTACCGCGTCGCGGGATACCATTCCCCGCGCCCACCGGGCGTCAGGTCGAGGGTGTTCCAAAGCGGCCAGAGCATGTCCACGTGCCGCGGGTTCTGACCAGGCTCGTTCGGCGCGAAGAACATCTCGCTGGCCACCACATGGCGTATCGCGTCGCCATCCCGGCGAAACACGTTGACCATCGGCACTTGCCCATGAGCGGCGGATTCCGCGTGATAATCGGTATTGAAATCGCTTCCCGCCGAAGAATAGAGCGGCAGATTTCTCCAACCCCGGTCCTCGGCCCATTCGCGAATGCGCGACGCGCTGGTCTTGGCGACAATAGCGACATCGGCTTGCTCGGTGATATGCGGAACCGCGCCATCAAAGCTATCCAGAAACGCCGAGCACATCGGACAGGGAGTACCGTCATCGGCGTACATGAAGCCGTAGACGACAAGACTGTCCTTGCCGCCGGTGAACAGACCGGGGAGATCGACGCTCTCTTCCGCTCGCCCCGGCGCGACGGTGGTGAAGGTATAGGCCTTCTCCACCAACCCGCCCAGCGGCAGCGCGCGACGTTGCGCGGCGACAGCCTCCACTTGGCGGCGCAGCGCCATCTCGGCTTTTAGAAGATCATCGCGCGCGGCGCGGTATTCGGCGGATTCACCGGGAAATGTCACCATGGATCAGGCTCCCTTCGACAACAGAGTTTGGAGTTTCTCGAGGCTTAGGCCCCAGCCCTCGGTCACGCCGGCGCGGCCCGCCTCGTCTGTTAGAGCCTCGTGCAGGATCTCCACATCGGTGCCATCCCCAACCTCGCTGAACGTGATTGTGACCTGGCTTTCCAGAGACCTCTTCTCGGCCCCGTCATCCAGGGTCGATACATGCACCCAGGTGAAGATCAGACACCGGGGCGGGTCGACCCGTCGGTAGACACCCTCCAACCGTGAGGTCGGCGAGAGGGTGATCCTGTAGGCGCCGCCGACGCGCGGATCCATGGTCACGTCGCTCGGAGCGTCATTGCTGCCTCCGAACCAGCGGATCGCGATCGACGGGTCGATCCAGGCCCTAAAGACCTTGTCGGGTGGAAAAGACAGGTGCCGGGTCACCCGCGCGGTGGGTCTGCTTTCCGTTGCGGCGGTGTCAGTCATCTTGCATCTCCTCCAATGCCTGCTCGAGGCTATCCATCCGCTCATGCCAGAACGCCTCATGCCATTGGATCCACTCGGTGGCGGATTTCAACGCACCCGGCTCCAGCCGACAAAGCCGGGTGCGTCCGACCTTACGATGTGTGACCAGACCGGCCCGCGTCAGAACCTCGATATGCTTCGCCGCGCCCGCCAGCGTTATTCCATGGGGTTCGGCAAGCACGCCCATGCTGGTCTCGCCCGCCCGCAATGTCGCGAGCATGGCCCGGCGTGTCGGATCGCCGAGCGCCGAGAAAACCAGATCGAGGGATGGATTATTAAACTGTACCATTTGGTAAAGTTATCTGATGCACACTCATTAGTAACCATTTGGTAAAGTTTAAATCTCAATTGGTCCGAGATCGATAGCGCTTGCTCCGCGACGGGGCGGGCACCACACTCCGGCAATGAGTTCACCCCCGGAAACCAACGCTCCAAAGCGGGACAGAAATGTCGAATTCGCCATCGCCCTGATGGTGATCGCGGTGTTGATTCTCCCGGCCATCGACGCAATCGCGAAGGTCCTTTCCGCGACGATCCCCGCTGGCCAAGTGGCCTGGGCGCGGTTCATCTTTCAGGTCGCGTTCCTCGCGCCCTTCGTCCTCTCCGCCTATCGCCGAACGCCGGCGACCAATCTCGGTATTCAGGCGTTGCGGGGGGTATTGATCGCGACCACGACCGTCCTGATCTTCGCGGCGGTCAAGGTGATGCCGATCGCCGATGTCATCGCGATCTTTTTCGTCGAACCTCTGATCGTGACCTTGCTCTCGGCGATCTTTCTTGGTGAACGTATTGGATGGCGCCGGGTTCTGGCCGCGGTCGTCGGCTTCGCGGGCGCTCTGATCGTGGTCCGACCCAGCTATGACCTCTTCGGGCCCACTTCCATCCTTCCGCTTGGCGCGGCCCTGTGTTTCGCGATCTATATCGTGCTGACCCGCCGCCTGGCGCAGCACCAGGAACCGGTGGTGATGCAGTTCAATTCCGGCCTGTCGGGCCTGGTCTTCATGAGCGCCGCCTTGGTGATCGGCCACGCTTTCGAGATCCCGGTGCTGGAGCCGGTCTGGCCGACGACCTGGGAATGGGGCTTGCTAGCGCTTTCCGGCGCCATCGCGACCGCTGGGCATCTCATGATCGCGATGGCGTTTCGTCATGTCGAAGCCGGGGTGCTGGCACCGTTTCAGTATTTGGAGATCATCGGCGCCACGGCCTATGGGCTCTGGCTGTTCGGGGACTTCCCGGACAGTGTCACCTGGATCGGCATCACGATCATCGTCGGCTCCGGGCTCTATATCTTCCACCGGGAGCGGGTTCGCGGTCGTGGCGGCTGAACGGCGATTTTGCCGCTTGCCCCGGGCCCGCTTTCGGCTTTCGATAGTGGCGGGATCATCACGATGGAAACCGCCATGTCCGACCCC
>JADHLJ010000340.1 GCA_016780745.1 Alphaproteobacteria bacterium
TTCGCCGGTATTCTCGATCAGGTGGACGCGATCATCTCGCCGACCACGCCACAGCGCGCCTTTGCTTTTGATGAGCCGGTCCCGGCGAGCCAGGCGGATTTCACCGCCCCGGCCAATTTCGCCGGCTGTCCCGGAATATCGATTCCGATCCCGCGCCCGGAGGGTGAGCGTCCGATGGGACTGCATCTGATGGCCGGGCTCGGCCGGGACGTCCATCTCCTGGGTATCGCCGCCGCCGTTGAATCCCTGTTGGCGCAATAGCGGGAGGGCATCGCCATGCCGGTTCTTCATGTGAACAATCACGACATGTATTACGAGATCCACGGCTCCGGAGAGCCGGTGATCTGTTCCGGTGGTTGGGGGACCTTCTGTCATGGCGATGCCGGACATCTGCCGCGTGGCCTCACCGACCGCTATCAGGTGGTGATTTTCGATCACCGAGGGATCGGGCAATCCACGGACGATTCGGCGGTCGCGTCGACCACGAAACTCTACGCCGATGACGTGATCGGGCTCATGGACGCGCTGGGGATCACCAGCGCCCATCTCGTGGGAATCATCGGGATTGGCGCCTGTATCTTTCAGGAGGTCGCCATCAAGCGCCCGGACCTCGCGCGGAGCCTGGTGAACACCGGATGCTGGGCCCGGCCGGATACGAAATTCACCGATCAGCTGACCCTGTGGCTGGACGTACATCGTGAGATGGGGTTCGAGACTTTCCAGCGGATGGTGGTGATGGAGGGGTTCGATCCCGCCTTTTACGCCGACAAGAAAGACAGTCTGCTGGGCCCGAATGGCGCCTGGCGGGATCTGAATGGTCATTTCGAGACCCATCAACGCCTGACCGAGGCGGGGCTGTCGCATGACACACTGGACCGTTTGGATCGGATCACGGCGCCGGCCCTGGTGATGCATAACGGCCTCGATTTCATCACCGCGCCACGCATGACCCTGCCGGTGGAGCAAGGCATTCCAGGCGCGCGTGGACACTGGATGCGCGAGGCGGCCCATGTCGCCACGGGCAGAGAGGCGCGGGCGGAGTTCTGCGACGTTCTGCTCGGGTTTCTTGGCGAGCATTGATAGTGTCGGAGCGTCCTTGACGGAGGATAACCGGCGGTTTTGACGGCGATAGGCGCGCCGTGGTCTGATGGCGCGGCGACAAACAAGGAGCAGTGACATGGCCCTGGAACAAATCGACGGCGTTTCCGATAGCCCGTTTCCCTTCGATATCGCGACCGCGGCGCCGTCCAAGCTGCGGGCGATCTTTCGCTCCGGCGCCTATCGTGGGACCACCGCGAATATGGCGAACGGGCATACCCAGGGAAACCTGGCGGTCCTGCCGGCCAGTCACGCGCTCGATTTCGCCCGGTTTTGCCAGCGCAATCCCAAACCCTGCCCGCTGGTAGGCATGTCCGACACCGGTGATCCGATGATGTGGACCCTGGGCGAGGACATCGATATCCGCACGGATATTCCGAGCTATAACATCTATCGCGACGGTGTGTTCGAGTCGTCGGTGTCGAATATCAGCGAGTTCTGGGAAGAGGATTCGGTCGCCTTCGTGCTGGGCTGCTCCTTCTCGTTCGAGGAAGCCTTGATGCAGGCGCGGATCCCGATGCGGCACATGGAAATCAACCGCACGGTCCCGATGTACAAAACCTCCATCGATCTGGTGCCGTCGGGCGCTTTCGGCGGCGGAATGGTGGTGTCCATGCGACCGATGTCGATGGAGCAGGCGATCCAAGCCTCGGCGATCACCGCGCGCTTTCCCCACACCCACGGCATGCCGGTCCATATCGGCGATCCGGCGGCGATCGGGATCAAGGATCTCAACACGCCGGATTGGGGTGATCCGACCGAGTTTCGTAACGGAGAGGTCCCGGTCTTCTGGGCTTGTGGCGTGACCCCACAGAACGCCATTCAGCAGGCCGGACTGCCGCTTGTGCTGACCCACACGCCGGGCTCGATGCTGATCACCGATATCCCGAGCGCGATCGGCTAACCACTAAGGCGCCGTCAAACAGAATTGAAAAAGGCCGGAGCGATTGGCTCCGGCCTTTTTTGTCGACTGGATCCGACTAGCCTCAATGATAGACGAGAGTCGGCAGCCAGGTCGCCAAATGCGGATAGGCAACCAGCAGCAATATCATCGCGATCATGGCAATCAGGAACGGTATCGCGCCGATCGCCACGTCGTTGAAGTGACCGCCGCGCACGCGGATGCCATGGACCACGTAGAGATTGACACCGATTGGCGGGGTAATCAGAGCGGCTTCCATCAGCAAGGTGATCAGGATGCCGAACCAGACGTCCGAGAACTCGGGCACGCCCAAGGCCATGACGATCGGGAAGACGATCGGCACCGTGGTCAACATCATGGACAATGTTTCCATGAACATGCCGAGGAACAGATAGAAGACGATGATCAGCAACACCGTCTGAACCGGTGTCAGGCCCAACTCGGAGATGAAACCGAGCATCGTTTGGGTGATGCCCATGAAGCCGAGCACGAAGTTGAGGAAGATCGCCGCGAACACGATCAGCATGATCATCGCGGTGGTCCGCATCGTGCCCTCGAAGGCCTCCTTCAACATCTTCAGGTTCAAGGTCTTGAACGCGGCGGCGATGATCACGGCCATGCAAACACCGATGGACGCGGCCTCGGTGGGCGTGGCGACGCCGGCATAGATCGACCCCACGACCGCGACGAATAGAACGATCGGTGGCAACAGATCCGGCAGACAGCGGATCCGCTGCCCCCAACTGGTCTTCACGGTCTCACCGCCCCAGCTCGGCCGATAGATGCAGGCGATGACAATCGTCAGCATGAACAGGCTGGACAGGATCACCCCGGGGATGATGCCCGCGAGATACAATTCCGGGACCGAGGTGTCGGTGAGAAGGCCATAGATGATCAAGTTGATCGACGGCGGAACCAGGATGCCCAGAGTACCGCCAGCCGCGAGAGAACCGAGGAAGAGGCGCTCGTTATAGCCACGCGCCTCGATCTCCGGATAGGCGACCGTGCCCACCGTTGCCGCGGTCGCGACACTGGAGCCGGAGCTTGCCGCGAAAATCGTGCAGGAGCCGATATTGGCATGCATCAGGCCACCCGGAAGCCATGAGAGCCACTGGATCACGGCGGCGTACATGCGTCGCGCGATGCCCGCCCGAAGCATGATCTCACCCAACAGAATGAACATTGGGACCGCGACAAGGATGAATTCCTTGCTCTTATCCCAATAGATTTCCGCCAGGGCCGGGGTGAGGGTGCCCCCCATCGAGATGTTGTCGAGAACGAAGCTCAGGATACCCAGGACCGCCGCGACGGGAACCGCCGCCAGCACGAGGATCATGAGACCAACGAGAATTCCTAAAGCCATCGTCTACTTCTCCGCCTGGCTTACGTTACCGGGAGCCATCACCACATCAATGCCATGGGTTTCTTCATCCATGACTTCCGCGATCGAGGGAACACCCGCGATCTTGGCGACCAGGTCCCAGTTACGCTGCAGGAGCGCGACCAGGGCGTAGAGCGTCACGAATATCAAGGTTGCGAAGAACAACAACAGGCCCACCACCCAGAACAGTTGGGGTATCCACTGGGGCGTTCCCAGCGTGGTGATCGACACCGAATTGCTGACCCATGAGTTCTGGAACGACACCAGGGCGAAATAGGTCATGTAAGACATGTAATACAGCAACAACGAGAGCCCGATCACATCGAGCACCGCCGTTACCGGGCGAGGCAACAGGTTGTAGACCGCGTCGATACGAACATTGGATCGATGCAAAAGACAGTAGGAATAGGCCCAAGTCGTCGTCGCGGAGAAAACATAGCCCGAATATTCATCCGAACCGCTCATTGTGACATTGAGGAACTTTCGACAAAGAACATCGATCGTCACCATCAGCGCGGCCGCCAGGAGTGCCGCTCCGCCGGCCCATACGGCGTATTGAGAGAGTCTTTCCAGGCGCGCATGTATCGCCGCGAACGTACCCATTTTTTGCCCCGATAAATTTTAAAAATGGCGTCGCGGCGTTAACCGCGACGCCAAATTAGACTTAGTCGGATTGGATCTAGAGCGCAGCCTTCATGCCCGAGATCTTGCCGATGGTCGCGTTCCACTCGTCGACGCACTTTTGCGTGCCGCAACGCTTGGCCCAACGCTTGAGAACAAAGTTCTCGACCACGTCCTTCAGTTTCGCCTTGTCGGCGGCCGTCGGCTCAATCGCGGTCATGTTACCGACCGGACCATCACACGGACCTTGCGCGTTGCAATCCATGCCCCGCTGGTCGTTGATCGCCGTGGCGGCCCACATTTCTTCTTCCAGAGGCTTCAGATGCTTCATGAAGAAGTCTTGGGTCTCTTTGTCCAGGCTGTTCCACTTGCGCAGATTCATCGCCAGGAAGGACGAGGCATACCCGAGACGGATGCGGATGTTGTGGGTAACGACCTGCCACCACTTGGCGTTATACGCCGGCAGTGTTCCGGTCAGGCCACAATCGGCGACACCCTTTTGCAGGGCGGGCACGACCTCGGCGAAGGCGATGGTAACGGCGCTGCCGCCGACACCTTCGATGAAATCACCAAGCGTGGTGGAGTAGGTGCGGATCTTTTTGCCCGCGAGCTTGTCCAGACCGTATTCGTTGATGTTCCGGTCGCCCAGGTTGCACCACAGCTGCTGGCTCGGCCAAGCGTAGATCATCAGAAGCTTGGCGCCGTATTTTTCCTCGAATTCACGGGCCAGAATTGACCGATAGGCTTCATTGGCCTTCCGGTACAGACCAAGGTCCTGAATCACGCCGGCAAGGTCCGCGCCTTCGATCGCCGGGCTGTCCTGCGCCACGTAGGTGGTCACGCCGTGAACGGCATCGAACACACCGAGCTTCAGCAGACGCATGATTTCAAAGCCGGACAGACCCAGTTCGGTCTGCGACTTGGCGTTCGCGGTCAGCTTGCCGCCGGAAAGCTTCGGAAGACGCTCGTTCCAGAACGGGCCTTCACGTTCTTTCCAGTGATCCAGAAAGCCCCAGGTGCCAACCACCCGGAATTCCTGCTTCTTGAGCTCGGCCGACGCCGAACCCGCCGCGACGGTCAGGGCAAGCGCGCCGACCGCGGCACTTGTCACCACCGCTTTTTTTAGCGTGGAAAAATTCATTTGATACCTCCCTGTTTTTCCCAGCCCGAACCTTAGTGATCCGATCCAAGCGGGGCAACAATTATAGAACAACGCTTCGGGTATTCAATCCAGTAATGAGTCAAACGAGAGCCGTCTTATGACGGTGGTTTTCCATTGATCCACGTTCCAAGTGCTCGGATTCTCCGATGGTTCAATTGAAGGAAAGCTTGTTTCGACACCGATTGGCCCCCCGTGATCCCGGTTTCAACAGGGTCGCGGGACCTTGTGGCTTAGGTCACGTGAAAATTCACTTAACCGTGAACCACTCGGGACGCCGGGAACTCTACCGCGACCCGCGTTCCCTTGCCGGGAGTGCTATCGATCGACGCCCGCGCTTGGTGCTGGTCCGCCAAGGCCTTGACGATAGCGAGACCGAGCCCCGTGCCCGAAGCTTCGTAAGCGGAGGCGTTGTCCGCTTGCCCGAAAGGCTCGAACACCTTGGCGATCATGGCTTGCTCGATTCCGATCCCGTTGTCTTCCACCTGTAAGATGATTCCACCTTCGGAGGTATCGTCCAGGGTGACCTCGATCACACCTCCATCGGGCGAGAACTTAATCGCGTTGGAGAGCAGGTTGAGGGTCATTTGGGTCAGCGCGCGTCTATCGGCGCGCAGCACCGGGCGCGTCAGCCTTGCCG
>JADHLJ010000341.1 GCA_016780745.1 Alphaproteobacteria bacterium
AACGCGATCCGCTGTTCCTGAATCTCTACCCCGTCATGCGCCGGGACGAGGTGGCCAACCCGCGCCTGGCCGCCGAGAGAACCGGCGAGGCCGTGAAATTCTTCCTTGAGAATGGACACCTGCCTCGAGCTTGACCCGGCAATTCTTAGCCGGTCGACGCGGTAATTCCTTCCTTTTCGCCGTCATGGAAAATTTTTCCACCGCGCCGCGAATTTGAGGTGGGCGAAAAAATATTAATTAAAACAATGATTTATAAATTCGCGCCAAGTTGGCCTCTTCCTTGCTCCTAACCCGGCAGGATCGGTTGATCCAAACAATCAAAAGGGGTCGTCGGTGATCCGAGAACGCAAGTCCGACGATACCAACGCCGCTCCGGGGAGCTTTGCCGAGCGGACCACGTTGGACCCTCAACAGAATGTGAGAAGGAACTGGGAAGATGGTTAACAACAGCATCATGACGAACCCCGAGGCGTTTGTCGCCCTGCGTAACCTTGAGCAAACCAACCAACGGTTGGCGACGACTCAGAACCGGGTATCCACCGGTCTTAAAGTGACCGGCGCGGTCGACGACGCATCGAACTTCGCGATCGCCCAGGGCATCCGAGGTGACATTCGGGCGCTCGGTGCCGTCACCCAGGGCCTCAACAACTCCAAGGGTATCGGTAACGTCGCTCTCGCCGGCGCCACCGCGATCTCGGATCTTCTGCAGGACATTCGTCAGAAGCTGACGGAGTTGTCCAACCAGGGCATCACCTCTCAGCAGCGTGAAATCCTGACGAACGACTTGAACGAATTGATGTCGCAGGCATCCAACTTCGTCGCCAACGCGGTCTTCAGTAACGTCAACTTGTTGACCGGAACGACCAATATCGACACGTTGTCGAACCTGAATGGCGGAGCATTGCGCCTGACGGCTCAAACCAACGTCGGCGAGCAAATTCGAAGCGTTGCCAACGTGGTATCGACCGCGACGACCGCCACGAACGCGCAAAGCATTCTGGCGTTGGAATATTCCAACCTTGAATCAACGATGAACTTGGCTCTTGGCGCGCTTGGCGCCGAGGTTCGGGCTCTGAACTTCCAGACCGATTTCCTGAGCGCGGTTACCGACGCGACGGAAGAGGGACTGGGCAACATCGTCGATGCCGACTTGGCGCGAGAATCAGCGCAGCTTACCGCCTTGCAGGTTCGCCAGCAGCTCGGCGTGCAGGTTCTCAATATCACCAACCAGGCGCCGCAGATCCTGCTCGGCCTGTTCCAGTAAACCCAGATGGCCGGGCTTAGTCCCGGCTTTCCATAGACATGGGAAATGGAAGCGATGCAAGGTTACGCCGCATATACCAAAACCCAAGCCACGACGGGGTCATACCGGGATACCGAGTACAGATTGCTCGGCGCCGTTACCGGGGCCCTGGTTAGGGCGAAGGACGAAAACATCGCGCTTCAAGAGAAGATCAAGGCGGTGCTTTGGAACGACAAGGTGTGGAACGCATTCATGTGTGACCTCGGTTCTCCAGAGAACACCTTGCCGAAACCGCTCAAGGGTGCGTTGTTGAGTTTGGCGATTTGGGTGACCAAGGAAACCCAACGGATCCTCGATAACGAAGCCGACCTGGACGCGTTGATCAACGTTAACCGTCAGATCATGGAAGGGCTGAGGCCAAAGCAGCAGCCCGCGATGGCGGCCAGCTAGCGGATCGGACGGGGCAGGTCCGAGACCAGCTCCGCGACATCCCGCATTGCATCCATCCAACGCCGCGACAAGCCCTTGTAAACAATCGTCATGCTTGGCGTCCACGGTTGGCGGTTCGTGCCCAGGGATGTCCAATCGAGGCCAATATTCATCCCGATACATCGGGTCTCGACCGCCCCTGCCAGCGACAGCACGGACGTCATCGGCCCCACCACCATATCCAATTCCGAGATCAGCGCCGCCAAATCATCCAGGTCATCGCGCAGATCGATCCCTTCCGGGCGGTAAATTGACACTCCAAGTTCGGTCTCGGCGTGGTGAAGGTCGTCCTCGCACTCGTCATATTGCAGGTTCACCGGCTGTATATCGGGCAGAGCGAATACATCGCGAAAATCCAGGATATCGAAGAAGTAATGCGCGTAAATCCTGCTCGCGAGGCCAGTGCGCCAAAGAAATCCCAGCTTTATGCCAGGCCCGAGCCGATCCAGTTTTTCTCGCCATTGGGCGCGCGCCTCGGTCGCCGGCGTCAGATAGGAGGTGTTTCCGGGGAAAGCGGCGACGCTTCGGCGGGTGAGGCCGGGTAGCTCTCCAAGCGCGCAATGCGCCGAGATATTTTCCGACTTGACCAGTGGGGCGAAGTCGATCCTTGTCGGTGGCCCGCCGTCGCGCGGCAGTTTCCCGATGAATCGAAGTGCTGGAAAGCTGCGCTGGAAAAGCGGGATGAGCCGATCGTCGCATTCGACAATCGCCGGCGCGCGGGCCCTGTCGGAAATCTCGCCAAGGCAGGACGCGAAGCGGATTTCGTCTCCGATACCCTGTTCCTGATAGATCAGAAGCGAGCCTTCCTTGATCGGTGTGCCATCCCATTCCGCCGGCAACCCATGACGGTCGATCAGCACCTCTTCCTTCAGGTGTCGCCAACGAAATTCTCGCCAACCACGCTCAAGATCACCGGCCGCGAGGAGGCAGTTCGCGAGGTTATAGCGTATCACCGGATCCGTCGGGGCCAGGATCGCGGCCCATTCCATGATCCTTGCCGCGGGCCGCGCCTCCAAGGACGTCATGAATGATCTGGAGAGATTGTTAAGAGATTGAAAGCCGGCGGGGTTTATGATCGCGCATCGTTTGAGGTCGCGGATCGCCAAGGCGCCCTGTCCCGCCAGTTCCCGAACCCGGGAGCGCTGAAAATAGGTCTCGATCGGATGGCTATTCGCGGCGACCGCTATCTCTAGATGACGTTCGGCTTGCTCCAACTCCCCCAGATCCTTCAACGCTTCGGCAAGCTTAATCCGCCATCCGGTCTGCCCGGGTATGAGCGCGACCGCTTGCTCCAACGCCAGACGCGCCTCGTTGGAACGGTCCAAGCCTTGCAGCAGCGCGCCGAGATTGAAATGGGCTTCCGCGTAGTCGCTGTTCAAGGCGCACGCTCGGCGGAACGCGGCCTCGGCCGCCTCGGCGCGCGCTTCCATAAGCAGCGCGCAACCATAGTGGTTATGGGCCTCCGCGCTGTCGGATTTCCCGGCAACGGCTTTCTCTAGAAGCGGGACCGCCGCTTGGCTGTCGCCACCTTGAAACATCGCCACCCCGAGATAGTGAAGCGCGTCCGGTTGTTCGGGATGCAGGTGCAGAACCGCTTCGTAATTTACCCTGGCGCCGGAAAGATCGCCCGCCTGGTGACGGGCCAGGCCGTTTCCCAGGGCCTCGCGAACCGCTCGAACCGTCTCGGGCGACAACTCGACCATTTTTATTATCCCGACGCAGGTTGATTCAGGGCGTGCTCGAAGTTTTCGAAATATAGCCGGAACGGCATGAAATGTGCAGGTCCTCCCTCGGATCATAACGGGCCGGTATCGCGTGATGGGGGAGACGGTGTGATCCATTGGGCTGAAATCGACCGCGAGGCAGAAGTTGGCCCGAAGATTGCATATCGTATCGGTGAGTTTACCGGCTGTTTTGAAAGCCGGGACGGAAAGGGTACATCATGGGCCTGACATCGGCACTTATATCGGCCAGATCCGGAATCCTGGGAGCCCAGGCGGCGATCGATGTTGTCTCGCGCAACATCGCAAGCGCCAGCACGGAAGGCTACACGCGCAAGATCCACAACCAGTCCACTCTGGTGGTTGGTGGGACCGGCCAAGGCATCCAAATTGATGAAGTGACCCGCCAGGTCACCGACGGACTTCAACGCGAGGTGAGGCAGCAGACCGCTGTTGTCGAGGAACTTGTGGTGATCGATGATTTCCTCGGCCGTCTGGAGCAACAATTCGGTCGCCCTGACGATCAGTCTTCCATCTCGGCCAAACTGACCGATTTGAAGGATGCCTATCAAGCCTTGGCCACGACGCCCGAGGATGTGAGCACCCAGATCGCCGTGGTGACGGCGGCTCAGGAACTGGCTCGGTCATTCAATGATTTGAACAACCAGATCCAGGATCTCCGCCGGGACGCGGATGCCCGGATTGACGATCAGGTCACCGAGGTCAACACGGCGATGGCGAATATCAGCTCGCTGAACGACGAGATCGGTCAACGCACGGCGCTGGGTCAATCGACGGCCGATCTGAAGGATCAACGCGATCAGTTGTTGCTCTATGTCAACGAGAAGCTGAGCATCACGTCGTTTGAACGTCCCAATGGCGAGATCAGCGTCTTCGCGCCGGGCGGCCATCTGATGCTGGACGACACCCGCCTGGCACTGAGCTTCGCGACGACGGCGACCTATACCGCCGCCACGACGGGGCAGGCGGTGCAGATCAATACAGGCACCGCCAATACGAGTATCTCGACGGATATCTCCAGCGGTGACGGCAGCCTTGCCGGCCTGTTGAGAATTCGCGATACGCTGTTGCCGACGATCCAAACCGCGCTCGACGATCTCGCCTTCGAGGTCGCGACCAATCTGGGCACCGTCAACGTGAACGGCACCAACGAAGACGTGAACCTCTTCACCGATGCTGGTGGACTGACGCCGCCGGGCGCGTTTACCCAGGGTTTCGCCGGGACCATTCAGGTCCGTACGGCGATCACCAACACACCGACCCTGATCGCCGACCCGGAGGTGGCCGCTGGCTTTACACCCGCCGGCCCAGGTGATCCCGCCATACCCCTGGCGGTCCTTAGCGTGTTCGAGGCGCAGCAGGCACTATCCCTCGCGCCGACGGTCAACAACACCATGGAAGGTTTCTTTTCCAATCTCATCGGAACGGTCGCCAACCAAAAGGCGGATTTTGAAAGCCAGCTGACCTTCCAGACCAATTTCCGCGATGGCTTGCGCGATCGCTTCAATGACGAGAGCGCGGTGAATACCGACCAAGAGCTCTCGGAACTTATTCGCCTGGAAGCCGCGTTTTCCGCGTCGGCGCGGGTTCTGACAACGGTGCAGCGCGCCGTCGACGATCTCGTTCGGGCGATCTAGGAACAGGCAAGGACCGATATCATGCGTATATCGACCATCACCCAAACCAGCCGTATCGAAACCAATGTCCTGAGTTTGCAGCGTGAGCTCGCGAAAGTTCAAAACCAGGTCAGTTCCGGTAAGGTTTCCAATGTCTTCTCCGGATTGGAGGGAGAAGACGCGCGCATTTCCATTCAGTTGCGCGAGGCGGTACAGACCAAGGAATCCTTCATCGAGACCGTTCAGAGGACTCGTCTGCGGACATCCGTCATGGATGCCGGCCTGCTGCAGCTCCAGGAAGTCGCGAACGAGATGCGGACCGAGCTGATCAAGCAGACCGACACGTTGTTCGTCGCCGAGCTACCGATCATGAACGAGTTCGCCAACAACGCCATTGATCGGTTCGCCAGTCTGCTGAACACTCAGGTAGCGGGGCGGTTCGTCTTCTCCGGTCCGGCGACCAACACCCAGCCGATCATCGACGCCAATACTCTCAAGACCAACTTCCAGGGCGCGGTAAACACCACGGTGAACGCGGGTACGAACACAGCCGCGCAAATTCTCACGGCGGCTGATACGCATTTCAATACAAACGCGAACTGGAACAACCTCAACGCCCAGGCCACGACGGCCGAAAACACCGTGCACGCGGATGTCGGCCTGAACATCTCCTATGGTGAGATGGCGCACCAGGAGGCCTTCGCCGATCTTTTCGAGGTGCTCAACATTT
>JADHLJ010000342.1 GCA_016780745.1 Alphaproteobacteria bacterium
CGCCTCGCCAGGCGCGGCGGTGTAAAGCTGGTCCGGTGACTCGGATCGGAACACGACCTCCCGCAAGGTGGAGGAGGATTGACTGCGTTCCCGGAACAGGCCCCGGGTCTCGAACCACTGGGCGGCATCATCAAGGCGCCGGAAACGGGTGAGATCGTCCTTCACCGTCTCCACCTGAAAGCCATAACCGTCGCTGTACCGCCACTCATCGCCCACGGTCCAACTCGGCGCCTCGAGCTTGTCGGTGGGAACGGCGGCCACCTGCTTGGGCGGCGGGTTTTCCAGCACCGAGGTGACCTTCGCCCGCTCTTCCTCGCGCTCGTCCTCGCCGATCGCGGATACCAGCGGCGTCTTGCAGCTCGCCAATCCCAACGCCAACAAGGCGACCGCGCCTATCCTGATGGCCCCCAAGGCCTTGTTCGGTTTGCCATGCATGGTCGCCGTGATCCCCAGTCCGTTGTTCTTTCCGATATATTTTCCGGTATTTTTCCGAGGCGCTTCATGATCAGAGCCAGTCCAAAATGGAAATCAGCCGGGCATCCTTGCCGGAAAGCGCGATCCATTCGCCGCCCGCGGTTTTCTTGACGGTGGCGCCAAACTTGTCGAGTTCGTGGCGATAGACCATGACCGGGCGCCGCCCGGCGCCCGCGGCCGCCGGCGCGGTGTAGCCACGCAAGACCAAACGCGGCCCCTCTTCATAGGCCTCGACACGAAAATCCACCGATGCGGCGGGAATTTTCGACTTGTCGACAACCCGCTCCCGCAGGGCCTTGACGTAACCATCGGCTTCGGGCGTGAAGAGGATGAATCGATTGAACTCGATCACCTCCTGACGCTCGATCTCCGCGATTGTGTCGACCAGGGCCTGAAGTTCGGCACGGGATTCATCGACGTGCCGGGGGTGCAGATACTCGGCATAGAAGACCCCCCCGCCCAAAGCCAGGGTGCCGATCACCATGCAGATCGAGCAGAGCAGGCGGATCAACATGTGACGGCGCCCATCACTCGTCCTCCTCCAGGGTCACCGACTGGATGGTCAGCAACTGGCTGTTGACCTGGAGGTCCTGGCGCATGTCGTGCAGGCGCGCGCGCTGGGTATCCATGTAGCGGCGCTGGGCGATGTCGCTGGCATAGAGATCCTCCGACTTCAGCAAGCGGGGGGTGATGAAGAAGATGATCTCGTTCAGATCGTCCTGGGAGGTCCGGGACTTAAAGAGATTGCCGATCAGCGGAATGTCCTGGAGCCCTGGAATGCCGTCCTTGGACTCGATCCGGGTATCCTCGACCAGCCCACCAAGCATGAAGGTGGCGCCGTCGGGAATCTCGACCTGGGTCTGCACCTCGCTGCCGGTAACCGAGGCGTCCCCGGCGGAGCCCAACGCGACGTCCTTGTTGCTGGCATTGATCACCAGGCGCACCAGGCTGTCCTCGCCGGCAACCTCGGACTCGATGATCGATGGCGTGATGTCGAGGGTCAGACCGGCGCTGATCTCCTCGAGACTTCCCGAGGAGTTCGCTCCGGCCGCGGTCCGGATGAAGCGCGTGCGGTCATTGGTGATCTTCGCCGCCAGATTGTTCAGCGTGATCACCCGGGGCGAGTTGATGGTCTGTAGCTTGTTGTCCTTGGAAAGCGCCCGAAGCTCGGCTTGCAGGGCAAAGGAACCGCCTTGAAAGACAATGCTGGCGACCGTGGCGTCGGCCGCAGCGGGAAGCAGGCTCAAGGGACTCAAGGGAGGTATGGATAGAACCGTTTCCCGAGGCGTTACAGTTTCGGTCGTTTTCCCGTTAGGTCCGTCCGTGACGGTTGTAGTTCCTCCAGTCGTCGTCACTCCATTTTCAGTGGTCGTTGACCCAGGAACCGTGGTGTCGACGCCATCCCGCGCATTGGTCAGCGTCCCACGAACCCCGGAATTGACGCCAAAGCCAAACTTGTCGGAATTGTTCGAGAACGTCCCCTCACCACCATATTTCACACCGAGTTCGGCGCTGACGCCCTGGGCGGCGTTGACGATGATGACCTCGATCTCGATCAGCGGGAGTTGCTTGTCCAGACGCCTGACCAGATCCTCGACCTGTTCCACCGCGCGACGGGAGCCGCGGACGATGATCGAGTTGGTGCGGGTGTCGATGGAGATCTGCGGCGGGGTCAGGCCCAGCTCGGCCCGAACCTCGTTCAGCAGGCTGCTCCGGCGCTCGTCGCCGCCGGCGACCTGACCGTCCTTCTCGCCGATGCCCAGAAGCGAGCGCAGGGTCTCGTCGATGCCGGGAATGGTGATCTGCTTGCCGCGAAAGGACTGGCTGGTCGGCCCGACACTGGCATAACGCACCGGGATCACCCGGACCTCGGTATTGAGAACCCGGTCCATGACCTCGCGGCGCAGCTTCGCCTCCTCGGCCCGGGCCTTGGCTTCCTCTTGGCGCTGAAGCGCGGCGGCGCGGCGTTCGGAAGCATCGGATTGAGCCGCGCGCTGGGTCGCCAACGCCGCCTGGCGCTTGGCCTCGGCCTCGGCTTCTTGCGCCTCGATGGCCCGGTCCTCGGCGATTTTCTTCTGCCGCTCGGCTTCCTGGCGATCCAGTTTCTCGGCGAGATCAGCGATCCGCGCGACATCCGATACCGTGCCCTTGACCAGCACGATGTCATTGGCATCATCGATGATGATCTCACCCCGCAGGTTCAACCGCTTGGCGGTCGCGCTCAGTCGGTCGGCGGTGATGTACTGCAAAGCGATCAGTTGCTCGCGGCGCTGTACCGACACCGCCTTGAACAGGGTCACGGTGTTGGACTCGGCGTCGTAGCTGAAATCCAAACCATTCTCGGCGATCAATTTTCGGCACGCCGCGCGTAGATCCATGTTCTGGAATTCAAAGGAGATTTCACCCTCGACATCGGGCCGGAACAGCACCTGCATGTCATTGGCTCGAGCAATCGCGCGAAACACGTCGCGGATATCTTCCTCGAAACTCGTGCGCTCGAAGGGCACTTGCTTCCATTCCAGCACCCTGGGCACCACCCGCCCGCTCGCCTGGCCGTCTTCCTTGCTCCCAGGGCTTGCTTCCGTCGATTGTTCCGATGTCCTTCCGTTTGTCGCCGCCGCCAGGATCACGGAACCCCGCTCGTTCACATCCGGCCGGTTCGCCCCCGTGCCTTGAGACGTGCCTTGGGACGTGCCTTGAGACGTGCCTTGAGACGTGCCTTGAGACGTGCCTTGGGACGCGCCAGGGGCTGCGTTAATGGCCGCGCCGGCCGGCTGGAACACCGTGACGATGTTGGTGTCGGCATCAAGGGAATAGTCGAGCCCGTAAGTCTCGACGATCATATTGAAAACACCTTGAGCCGGAACATTGGAGAGATTCTCGGTGATCCGACCTTCCACGCCGGCCGCGAACCGGGCGTCCATCCCGCCCTTCTCCAACGCGCTCTTCAAAACCCGCTTGATGTCCTCGCGGTCGGTGTCACGAGCGAAAAGCGCATTGTTTGGCCAGCTTAACGGATCGGCGGCGAAACCAACCGAAGCGACACCCAACCCAAACGCCAGAACAAAGGCGAAGACGACTTTCGATAACATTTTCACAAACACCGCAATCACCCTGTTCTCACGCATACCGCCCCCCGGCACCTGCCGACAAAAGCCGACCACGGCTTCGCGAAATCCACGCGCGCCGAGTATCCACATCCATTTTGTCTAATTTTGACGGCATTTCCAAACCAACCGCAACAGAAAATTGAATAAATTATTTGGCATTTTATATATTTACCGATTCAAAAAGAATCTCTAGATACTTATTTTTATAAAAACAAAGATTTTCTATTTAAATAAAAATCAAAAATTGCCACCGCCAACTTAACAAAATAAATGCGCAAAATTTAGAACAGTTCTTTATCTTTTTTTGAAAAAATTTCCCTTTTATATCTATATTCATAATATTTCTTAATTATACTACTTTTTTTCATCAATTTTTAGATTCCAGTACGAACAATATGAAGCTCGAGGTTATGCAAAATACTTTGCAATTGGAAAATTCCATAATCTATATTCAATCATGTAGAGAGTGGGTTGCCAGGAAAGGCTATTTTCTCGATTTCGAGACCATCATAATGGTCACCTTGGGGGAGACAGGTCATGGATTCCAATACGCGACCTCTCGTGGTCATGTTTGCCGACGTATGCGGCAGCACCAGCATTTACGAGACAAAAGGTGACGTGGTCGCGAGCCGGATCATGGGGGACTGTCTCGGTGTCCTCGCATCAATCACGGTCGAACATCGGGGTGTCGTGATCAAAACGATCGGCGACGAAATCATGGCTGAATTCCCAACCGCCGATGACGCAATCGAGGCGGCGATAGATATGCAGACGCGGCGGCGCGGCGACGACCCCCTGGTAAAGATCGGCTTTCACATTGGACCGGTACTTCGTCGTGATGGTGACTTGTATGGCGACACGGTCAACATGGCCGCGCGGGTCGTATCCCGCGCAACCAGTCGAGATGTACTCATGACCGGTGAGGCCGTTCTGGCGATGTCTCGAGCACACCGAGAGCGCGCGCGCTGGTTTGATAATGCTTCCGTGAAAGGCATATCTCGAACAGTCTCCTTGTTTCGCTATCCCACCGAGATCGACAACATCGATCTTGAGGTCGAGCATCGTCCCACCACATTGCAGCCGGTTATACCCAATGGAATAGACGCCTCGGCGGCATCGTTCCTCACCCTAAAAACGTCGAGAGGAACGGTAACCTTCAAAAGCACCGACGGTGCCATGGACATCGGTCGCAACCCCGATTGTGGCCTTGTGATCGAAGGCCGCGGCGTATCGCGACATCACGCGAAAATCTCTTGGGAGCGCGATCGATTTGTCCTGGAAGACACAAGCACCAACGGTACTTTCATCGCGCGCCAGGATGAGACGCCTCATCTCTTGAAGCGACAGGTCCTGCCACTATTCGGTCACGGCTCGATCTCTCTCGGCGTGCCTCCATCTTCGACGCGAGACTCCGGTATACAGTATACGGTCTACAACGAATGAGCGGCTCAAATGTGTTTCTCGCGGCGGCTCACGCCGACGAGGCGGTGTTCACGGATGCATGGATTTCCTTGATTGGACGCCTTGGCGGTCGACGACTCGCCAGCCCCGACAATCCCTTGGTCGCGGTGTTCTCGACACCGGAACAAGCCGTTCTCGCCTGCATGGCTCTTCTCGACGCGCCCCCTCCCGAACTGGCGCGAAACCGGGGTTTGGGCGTGCATGTTGATCAACTGGTTGGCGATCCCGATGCATCGGGGCCATCTGGAGCCGACATCGCCGTCGCCTTGGCGCTTGAAGCCGCGCCCCGCTCGGCCAGCCTTTCCCTGGCGATGCGAAACGCGATTTCCGACAAGGTGGAGATTGAATTCGGCGCTGTCGAGGATCTGTTCCTAGATGGTATGGCGTCGCCGCTGTCCCTGGTCCGGATTCGCGGTGAAGAGGCACCGGAGCATAACAAAGCCGCCGGCGCATCCGGTCCTCCATTGCCAATGGCGGCCATTCCCGATCGGATGGAAGAGCCTTCGGGTCGCGACAACCATGCGGCTCCCCCGTCGTCCGCCCCCCAACCCACCACCATAATCGAGGCAATGGACGCGGACGTGGACATGACGATCGTGGCTAGCCACAAAAATTCCGAGCCATCGTCCGGATCCCGCGAGCAAATCGTCGACGTGACACGAAGACTTTCGGAAGCGGAGTCCCGGATCGAATTGCTGATCGCTCGGGGCGCCGTCCAAGCGGCGTTCGAAGCCCTCGAGCACGCGATTGTACTCGCGGGCGAACACAGTG
>JADHLJ010000343.1 GCA_016780745.1 Alphaproteobacteria bacterium
TCCTGGATCAGGACCAGCATGCCAACGCGCTGATCGGCGATGTCGCGACCCATGACGTCCGCAACGCCCTTATCCGCGCCGAATCGAGGCAGGTCACCGCCATCGGGGTGGAAAACGTGATCATCGCCGAGACCTCCGACGCGGTTCTGGTCGCCGGGATGAACCACGCCCAGGACGTTAAGCTGGCGGTGGATAGTCTCAAGGCGGCGGGGCGCTCGGAGGCGACGATGCATGCCCTGGTGCACCGGCCCTGGGGAACGTTCGAGGGTATCGATGCTGGTCCGACCTATCAGGTGAAGCGGATCACCGTCACCCCTGGCGCGGCGCTGTCCCTGCAAAGCCATAAGCGACGTTCCGAGCATTGGGTGGTCATCGCCGGTACGGCCACGGTGACGCGCGGGGAGGATCTCGATTCTCTGGAAGTCACCGTGCTGTCGCGAAATCAGTCGATTGATATCCCGCTCGGCTGGATTCACCGGCTGGAGAATCCCGGCGAGGCACCGCTGATCATCATCGAGGTTCAGTCCGGGGACTACCTCGGAGAAGATGATATTCAGCGCTACGACGACGTTTACGGACGCGGGTAGCGACGGTTCCTCGCCAATTGCCGCCGCCACCGCTATCGCCAGTTTTCTCGACGATCAAGCCGAGGCGATATAGGTCCGAAGATCCGAGGCTTCGTTTTCGAGCTCTTGGAGGCGATGCTTAACCAGATCGCCGATACTGACAATCCCGGCAAGCGCGCCCTCCTCGATGACCGGCATGTGCCGGAAACGCCGCGCCGTCATCGTCGACATGGCCTCGGTAACCGGCGCATCCGGTCCGCACCCGATCACCGGCGTGGTCATGTTCGCGGCCACGGTTTCCGCGAGGACGGCGGCCCCCCGATCCGCCAGGGAGCGCACAATATCCCGTTCCGACAGGATGCCCCTCACCGCTTCGCCGGTCCCTGGAATAACCAAGGCGCCGACATTCTGGTCCCGAAGTACGCCCAAGGCCCGCTCAATCGTCGCGCTTGGCGAAATCGTGGCCACGTCGGCGCCCTTGTGCCGCAAGATCTCCCGGATTTTCATGATCGTGTCCTCCTCTTTCCTATTCAGGGTGCGAGGACCACGAAGCCTATCACGAAACGACATTCGGTGACAGGTCTTGAGCCGTGACGGCGTTCTGGCTCGCTCTAGGGAGCAACCGGCGCGACGTGCGGGGTGATCGAGCAGTCCGGCATCACGCTCTCGACCGTTGCCCCGAGATCGATCTTCATATGGGCTGACAGTACATGGCTGACCCGGTCGTTCTCGCCCATCGGCAGATCCATGCCGATCACCTTTATGTGGCGACGTTCGTGTTGCGAGAGATAGCCGGACGCGATGCCAATGAAGGGCGCGCGCGTCATCTCGTAAAAATACGCCAACTCATCCCGCCACCGTTCCGGCGCGACCGACGCGGAGCCCAGGGTTCTATTGGTGTAATCAACACCCCACCATTCCACCAAGGTCGTACCCCAGAGGGTAAAACGTAGATTGAACGGCTCATTCTCAATCCGGGCGATGAATATCCGCCCCATCCAGGGCGCGAAATCCTCGATCGGGAAATCTCCACGCGCCGGAATCAAACGGTTCGTTCGACGCCGGCGATACCAGCATTCAATGAGAGCCTTGAAAGGCCCAAACCGTTCGGGCGCGGTTTCCAAGGCGCACATCCCATAGGTCCAGTCGGATTCCATCGATGGACGGTTAGCGGCGGGACTATCAGGCGCGAATGTCAGGGCGTTTCCGATCGAAGAGTTCCAGGCCGGAACGGATTCGCCCCACCCGCCAACGAGCAGCGGTCAGAACGAACCTACGGCCAAAACAAACCTACAGAATGAGACCCACGCGAAACAAGGTTGTCGACTTAGGTTTCTTTCACGAGCGCGGGTGGCGCCCCTTGTAAGGGGTTATCCCGCGCCCTTCCACCACCCTCTCGACCCTCTCACGCCCCGCCGATCGCCCGGTATCGAACCACCGCCGCGAGTACCAGGCCGAAGACAACATGTCCCCAAAGCGCCACCCAGGTGATCCCGCCCCAGCCGAGAAACGGCGGGTTGCCGGCGATCAGATGAGCCACGAAGTACAGCGCGAACACGAACAGCGCGATCCCGTAAGCCGTCCCGGTAACCCACCAGGGCAGAGCAATGATCGCGTCCGCGAGTGGCTTGGCGATCAACAGATAGCCGAGTGGATAGAGCACCAACCCGGTGATCACGTGGACGCCGTGCCCGAGCCCCAGGGACCGGATAGTCTTGGCCGGCACCCCCAGAATTTCGGAAAGCGTCTGTGTCGCCAAGGCAACCGGCGCCAGTTTGGCGCCGAGGAACGGCGACGCCAGATCTTTCAGAAGCGGGCTGATGGTCTGACCGAATAGGTCGAAGCCGATCATGGCCAAGGCTCCCGAGACCAGCATCGTCACCAGAAAATGTTGGTTCAGGACCACCCCCAATCGACTGGGGTTCTTCGCGAAGTGACTGGGGTCCCCGGCGAAGCGGTTGACCGTGGCGGATTTGTGAAACACTTGGCTCATGATCGGATCTCCCTTCGCGCCGTTGGACTATTTCAGGGCCGCGGTGCCCAGCGGAACCGCGAACTTGCTGCACCAGATGACGAAGTGATCGTATTTACCCGGGTCGATATGAGCCGGGATCTCATAGGTCTGAGCCCCGGTTTTCGAGGCGAGATTCGCGAACTCGGTCGCGACGTCGAATGTCTCGCCATTGGCGAAACCAAGGGAGGGAGCCGGCGCGCCATCCAGGCTGAAATCGCTTCCCAGCACGGCATAGGTCTTGCCGGCTTCGCGCTTAATCGTGACGGTCCCGGTGGTGACGTGCTTGCTGCGGCCCTCGAAAGTGCCGCTGGCGATCTCGGACCCGGCGAAGGACGGGGACGCGGCGAAGATGAAGAACGCCAGGGCCAAAAGCGCGGCCATGCCGCCCCCCGATCGATGGTTAATGCTCAAGAATTTCATGGTCGGTTTCCTTATCTGATTCTCCCCACCATCCACCTCGACGACACCGCCGGGATGGGCTGGGGACCTTCTGGGATTTAAGAATAAGGAACCGATCGTTCTAGTAACTTATGATCACGCATCCGTGAATTGTGGACCAGACGGTTCCCTTCACATGATGGAAGCAGCGCGGGAGAGCAAAGCATGGCGCGATTGCGAGAATTCGACACTGAAGAAGCCCTGGAAAAAGCCATGAACATTTTCTGGGAGCATGGCTATCTCGGCGCGAGCGTCGAGACCCTTCTCGCTGGAATGGGCTTGTCCCGGGGCAGCCTCTACAAGGCGTTCAAGAGCAAGAAACAATTGTTCTTGCGGGTTCTCGAGCGCTATCGCGAAAAACATGTCGAGCCCGCCGCCGCGTTCTTGATGGGAGAGGACCGCCATAACGAGGACCGAACCGGCGTGGACCGGATCGATGCCCTGTTTTCCTCACTCATCGCTTCGATAAACGGTGGCGATCGGCGGGGATGCCTGCTCTGCAATACCGCGACGGACGCGGCTTTCGCCGACATCGATATTCAACGCGAGGCCAACGAGATGCTCGACATTCTCGCCCGAGCGTTTCACGCCGCGCTACTGGACCAGCCTAGTCACCCGCCCGATGGCGCGACCTTGGAGGCCGAGGCCTATAACCTCGTCCTGCAGTATGTCGGTGTTCGGGTCCTGACCCGGGGCGGGCGCGAAATCGGATGGTTGAACAAGGGAATATCCGCGATCCGAGCAAAACCGCCAGCCATGGTTCCCAATCAAGGCCGGTGCGGCTAATGTCAAAGCCAAATCCGGTCATCATCCGGGAAATGTCGACTGGAAGGCTTCAGTGATGTCCGTTACCTCGGTTCAGGTGGAGAGCCGGCTGCTCGAGGAAGCACGCTCTTCTATCCGAGATGAACATTTTGACGTGGCCCTTGACCGTTTGCGCCGGCTCCTGCTCTTAAATCCGAGTGTCGCCGCCCCATGGCTTGACCTCGACTCAATATTACAAGCAGCGCGCGCGCGCCCCGAGGAGACACAAGCCCTTGCGCGAGCCCTGATCACCGGCGATTCAAGCGGCCAAATTCAGGACCATGTCGGTGTCCGGTTCGCGCGCCGCGGTAATTTCAAACTAGCGGTCCGAGCGTTCCAATCGGCCTTCTCGCTCAAACCGGGCGACCTAGGCGCCGGCACAAAACTAGTCACCGCGCTTGCAAAGTCCGGGGAGGAGCGTGCCGCCTTTCGAGTTCTCTCCCGCATGGTCACTCGCGCCCGCGCCAATCCCGACAAAGCGGAACTTGAAAAACTCGCGGAATTCATAGGCCGTCATGGGGGGCCCGAACAGAAGCGGCTTCTGATTGACGGGCCCGAATCCGCGGCCCTGGCGATTTTCTCGCTAACACGATCCGGCGCGCTAACGATTGACGAATTCAACGCGATTTCGCGACGTGACGATCTATTCGCGAACAAAACAACATACTATTCGATCAACTCAATTCTCGCGCCGCTATGGGAAAAGTCGAGATCAGACGCCGTCCAAGCCCTCGTCCGCCTCTCTCGCAACCCGATTTTCGCCGACATTCGTGGGCCCAATGATCAATTGACCCGACAGTTGCTGGATCTTGCCTCCCAAACGCCGGGCACCCAGTTCAGTAAAGCCATTCACGCTCGATTTCGCGATGATGATATCGAAACATCAATCCATTGCCTCGCCCGCGCGATTGAAAACACGGAGAACCTTCCAGCCGAATGTCATCAGGTCGTTCAAACCGGTGAATTCGCTGGCCATCCGCTTTGGCATTTGTGCAATCCCTTCTTCATCCCGTGGTATCGCGCATCGTCGGACAGTGGTGATGTCCAGAAAAGCTGGGCCGACAATCCCTCGATCGCCGCGGCCGGCGACGATGACGTCCTCGCCAGTTACCAACGGTGGCGGCATGACGTTCCAAACACGGCGAAGCTGGTCCGTGGATTCGTCGACAAGATCGGGGCCGACGCGTGCTACCTTGATGTCGGCTGCGGTACTGGCCTGTGGCTACGCTTTCTGGCGGAGGATCTGGGTGTCGATCTCACCAGGCTTCACGGGACCGACCTCCACGCCAACCGCACCGCCTCGGCGGCCCGATTGCTCGGGAATTGGGCAACGACCAATGATATCGCGTCGTCCCCGCAAGGCATCGAAAACCGAGTGTTTCCCTGCGACGTCCTAAGGAAAACGACCGCGCTTAAAGACCGGCTCGGCGCCAACATTGATGCCGTCATGCTGTTTTTCGTCACGGGCTGTTTCGAAGATGACGCCTTGGCGAGCTTTCTCGAAGGCGCTCTAAGCAACCGACCTCGTTACGTCTTCCACGCAACCGTCGCCGATCGCTGGACACTGTATCGAGGCAGGAGCGACGATGAAAAATTTTTCACGCCCTTGGGATACCATCTGACCGAGCGGACATGGGCCGGCGATGCTATCCACTCGAATAGTATCCAAAAAATCCTGCTGCCCTTGAAGTACTGGCCCAACCCTCGAGTGGATATCTTCGAAAGGGAGTAACCCCCCTTAACGGAGCACGATCAAACAATCTGGATAACGACCCCGCTTTAGGAGAAATGGTGCCCAGGAGTAGAGTTCATCTCTTCACCTAGTGGGTTGATTCCAACATTTGGAACCCACGGTTCCTTGCGGCGATGATATCGTCGGGGTCGGCTCTCCAGACGAAGGGTTTTGCGTCGTTGACGTTGTATTCTGCGATGAAGCGGTTGATGGCGGCCTGCAGGTCGACCAGACA
>JADHLJ010000344.1 GCA_016780745.1 Alphaproteobacteria bacterium
GGGATCTGTTCCGCTTTGGCCGGAAAGAGGATTTCGCGGCCGGTAAGCCGTTCCCCGGGCAGCGCTTCCCCCTGGGCGCGCTGGAGAATTTCCAGCGTCAATTCGTACCGCGCTGGACCTCGACATCCGAGCCGCAGATGCGCGGTGTCGGGGCGGCGCTCCAAAAAATCGGTCCTTGTATCCTGTTGTGTCACAGCCAGGGTGGCTATATCGGCAGTAACGCGGCGGTCCAGAACGCCAACGTGATCAAGGGCTTCATCAGCGCCGAGGGATCGGGGTGGCCGGAAGACGACATGATCTCGCCGGAGACCGTTGGCAACCGGCCGTGGTTGATGCTGTTGGGTGATTTCATTTCCGAGTCCGAGCGTTGGATGACGGCGCGGCAACAAACCGCCGCGTTCGGCGAAAAGGTTCGGGCCAATGGCGGAACCGCCGAGCTTGTCGAACTCCCGGATGTCGGCTTCCCGGGCGCCACGCATATGTTCATGATGGACGAGCATTCGGCTGAGATCAGCGCGTGGATTGGCGACTGGGTGCGGCGAAACACCTAGGCGGTTGGTTCAGGGGGCAGCCGCGACCCAGACTTGGCCGTTTCGGAAAAACGGGTATTGTAGGGGGACGGGACGGCGGAGGCGGCACATGAAAATTCTGCGCACCGACCATCTGGTTCTTCGAACCGGCGGCACGCTGATGGGCGTGTTTTTCCTCGCCATCGGTTATCTGACATTGACCGGTCTGGAGACGATGGAGGGGATTACCAATCCCGACCGCGTCTACTGGTACGGCGTGACGATGGTGATCGGTGGGGTCCTGGCCATCGGGTTTGCCTGGCTTGAGCCTCGCTTGGACCAAGTCTACTGCGCGACGCCCAAACGCTGGTTTCGGCGGCGTCCGTATCAGAGCGACAGCGGGCCCGGTTAGGCCTCGGCGCGCGGTCCCCGCATGTAGTGTTTCTCCGGTCGGTAAGCCGACGCGAGGCGCCGCATGATGAGTTTCAGATATCGCATGAGATCTTTCCCTTGCCGCTATGGAAGCCCAAGCTTCCGGTTGGCGATAGTCAACGCAAAAAGCGGGCCAGATCTCGGTCGACGGGACGCGAAGTTTTCCGCTCGACCCTGAATTTGGGATTTGTATCCGGCCTCGTCCAGGGGGCACGGACCGGGATTGTTTCAGGCGGTGAGAAAGGCCACAATCGCCGACGATACTGGTTCAGCCTATGGAGCGCCCCGGGATGTCACAAGTAGAATTGAAGCCGCTTTCCGACAGCGTCGGCGCGGAAGTCCAAGGCGTGGATTTGTCCAACCTGGACGACGCCACTTTCGGCGAGGTGGCCACCGCCTTTGACGCGCATCACGGTTTGTTGTTTCGCGGGCAAGACCTGTCACCAGATGACCTGGTGGCGTTCAGCCGCCGGTTCGGCGACCTTGATCACGCGCCGATCATGGAGAACGGCAAGACCGCGGTCGCGGGCTATCCCGAGATCTACATTGTCTCGAATATCAAGGATGGCGACGGCAAGGCGATTGGCAGTCTCGGCGCCGGCGAGGCGGTATGGCACACCGATATGTCCTATCTCGACAACCCACCGGATATCTCCATGCTTTACGCGCTTGAGGTACCGCCCGCCGGTGGAGACACGTCGCTATGTAGCATGGCGTCGGCGCATGATGAATTGCCGGCGCATCTGAGGGAAAAGGTGACGGGGCTCTCGATCAAGCATGACGGGACGTTCAATTCCGGGGGCTTCCTGCGGCAAGGCGTGCGCGAGGACAGCGATCCCATGACCTGCGAGGGGCAACCGCATCCGGTGATTTGCGCGCACCCACGAACCGGGCGCCCGGTGCTTTATCTCGGACGTCGCCGCAATGCCTATGTTATGGGGCTGGAGCGTCAAGAATCCGAGGATTTGCTCGACGCGCTATGGGAATTCGCGACACTCTCGGAGTATACCTTCACGCATCAATGGCGGGTCGGTGATCTTCTCATGTGGGATAATCGGGCGACCATGCACCGGCGCGAGCCCTTCGATGCCGATGCCCGCCGCCTCATGCAACGCACCCAGATCAAGGGCGGAAGCCAGCCGCGTCCGGTAGCGTAGGGGGCGCCCAGTCTAATCACGGATCGCCGCCATAACCCTCTGGCAAAAACCGTCGAAGGTTTCCCGCTCGATCCAGCGGACGACGGCGACAAGGTCCAGCTTGGGTTCAACCCAAATGATGTTCGAGCCGAACCCGACCGCGCAAAAACCCTCGGTGCCGGCATGGGGCAGGCGTTGCCCGGACCGGTTGAGCCACCACATGAATCCGTAATCCTGGTAGACGGAACAGGGCGAGATGGCCTCGCGCATATAGGCTTGGGAGAGCAAGCGCCGGCCCTCCCAGACTCCGCCGCGCTGCATCAGCAGACCAATCCGAGCCTGGTCCAGGGAGTTGATGAAAACCCCGCCGCCCCAATGCGATCCGCCAGAAACCGATTGCATCCGCTTGCCGTCGATCTCTACCCATGAGTTCTCATAGCCGTGCCATTCCCAGTCCTGGGACGCGCCGATCGGCTCCATGATCCGCTCCCTGAATAGGTCCGGCAGGGGGCGGCGGGCGACCCGCATCAACGCGAGGGAGAGACGGTTGACGCGAACGTCGTTGTATTCCCAGAAAGAACCAGGCGCGCTCAGCTCCCGCTCCTCGCCTTTGTTGAGGTTCTCGGCTGGGTCCTTGGCGAGATCGCGGTTGCGGTCAATCACATCCGGCTTGCCCCAGAGCGTGCCTTCCCACTCGCTGGTCTGTTGCAGCAAATGACGCCAGGTGATCCGGTGATTATGCGGCGCCTCGAAGCCGCCATCGTCCACGAGTTCGCGCACCGGTGCGTCGAAATCCGGGATCAGCCCGTCGTCATGCAGCAACCCGGCGCAAATCGACAACAGGCTCTTGGCGACGGAGAACGTGATGTCGTTGCGCTCCACCGGGCCCCATTGGGCGACAATGCGACCACCGCGCAGGACAAGGCCGTGTGGGGCCTCTCGGGGCCGGGTCGGGCCGATGATGTCGCCCCAGGGCGGTGGTTCGGCGAAGGCTCGTTTCTCCGTTAGGGCCTTCAGGACATCTCGGTCCATCGAGGATTCGTTGGCAATCGCATAGTCGATGGCGGTTTTGATGGCGGCGGGATCAAGGCCCGCGACCTCTGGGGATTGAACTTCCCAGTCGGCGTTGGTTTTGGGGTAATACGGTGTAGTCATGGGGCTGTCTCCTCGGTGGCGGGAGAGTAGGATGTCGACGGCAACACGTCCACTAGTCGCGCGGGAGAAGCAGGCATGTTCGAGGGTTTTGAGACACGGAAGATCGATACCGGAGAGGCGACGATCCATGTCCGCGTCGGTGGCGCGGGATCGGCGGTTGTTCTGCTGCACGGCTATCCGCAAAGCGGTGCTTGCTGGCACAAACTCGCGCCGGCCCTGGCCGAGAACTATCGAGTGATTATCCCCGACCTTCGCGGCTACGGCGACAGTGTCGGCCCGGCGCCGGACGCGGACAACACGCTCTATTCCAAGCGCTCGATGGCGAGCGACATCGCGAGCGTCCTCGACGCGTTATCCGAGGAAAAGGCGATGATCGTCGGCCATGACCGGGGCGGGAGGGTCGCCTATCGTTTTGCGCTGGATCATCCCGACCGAACGCGCAAGCTCGCGGTCTTGGACATGATCCCCACCTCCGAGACCTGGGAGCGGTTGGCAGCTGTTGAGGCGATCGCGGCGTATCACTGGCCGTTTCTCGCCCAGGGCAACGGGTTGCCGGAGCGCATGATCGGCCATGATCCCGATGATTACCTCAAGCACACCCTGCATTCCTGGATCCGGGTGGAGGGCTGTTTCACCGAGGCGGCGATGGCGGAATATCTGCGGTGTTTCGCGAAACCGTCGGTGATCGCCGCCTGTTGCGCCGACTACCGAGCCGGCGCGACCGTTGACTGGCAAATCGACCGCGCGGACGTGGAGGCCGGAAACAAAATCGCCTGCCCATTGTTGTCCCTATGGGGCCAGCGGCCCGGGCGGGAGAAGTCGACCAGTTTGGAGGTTTGGAGCGCTTGGTGCTCGGGGCCGGTTTCCGGTGGCCCGATCGATAGCGGGCATTTCCTGGCCGAGGAGAATCCAACCGATACACTCGCCGCCCTGTCCAGCTTCCTCGCCGATTGAAGTCGCGATGGTGATAGAGTGCGGCAAGCGAACAACCCAAGATGGAGGCTATCATGCCCGACGCTAAGTCCAAGGATCATGGGCCGGTTTACATCCACCAGGACGACATGGACTGGGAGACCCTGCGGTTCCCTGGCCAACACTCCAAGATGGTCTTTCACCCCTCGGAGGACGCGCCGACCCAGCCCAACTCTGGGTTCGTAAGATATGAGGCGGGCGCTCATCATCCCCGCCATCGCCATGACTTCGCGCAAGTCTGGTACGTGCTCGAAGGCGAATTCACGATTGGCGAGCGCAAGATCGGGCCCGGCACCGTGGTCTACCACGCCGATCCACATTACGAGGAAGACCTGTCGACCGAGACCGGTGGGTTGATGTTCTTCGTTCAATACCAGGGCCCCACCACTGGCGGGCGCCCGATCTACGACGGACGCTTCAACATGGACGAACGCAAACCGTTGGCCGAGGAAAACCTCGAAGTCTGATCCGGTCTACCGACGTCGCTCGAAGCGCTGCTCGGTGACCTCCACCCCCCAGGTGGTGTCCGGATGTTCGGAGGTCAGCGCGAAACCATGGGTCTCGTAGAGATGGCGCGCGGCGTCCAATCCCTTGAACGTATCCAGATAAACCAGGTCGAAACCGATCTTGTCGCAGAACGTCATTGCCTCGGCCATCAGCCGCCCGCCAATGCCGGTCCCGCGCGATTTGTCCGAGGTGATGAACCAGCGCAGATGCGCTTCATTCGCGCTGGTTTCCGAGCCGTCGATGGTGATCGAGGCAAGCAGGTGTCCGCCGCGTCGAGCCGCTAGAAACAGATCTCGGGCTGGGTCTATTCGGGGAATGAACTCCGCCATGCCGGCGGCGACCTTGGCCTCGAAATAAGGCCCGAAGCCCCATTCCCTGGCGTAATAGCGACCATGTAACGAGACAACTTGGCCAAGCGTGCCCGGGGCCCATCCGGTGATGCTGATATCTGGGATGTCTCGATGGTCGGCCATGGTGAACTCCGCGTTGTGGCGCAACGTTGAAGTTGCCAGTATAGCAATGAAGCCTATCACCACGCTTGCTTGAAGGAGGCCCCGATGGCCATGGACCCCAAGGTTCTCGAAAAGATGAGCCGCCCGCGTTACACCGGCGTGCCGACTTTCATGCGCGCACCCTATACCGAGAGCCTGGACGGGCTCGATATAGCGATGATCGGTGTCCCCTATGACGGCGGCGTAACCAATCGCCCGGGCTCGCGGCATGGACCGCGCGAGGTTCGCAACCAATCCTCGCTGATGCGCCTGACCAATCAGGCGACGAAGGTCGAACCCTATAAGCTTTGCACCGTTGCTGATGTCGGCGATGCCTATGTCGAAAAGCCCTACCATCTCGAAAACGCCCATGACGAAATTCAAAAGGCCTTCGAGCCGATCCGGGCGGCGGGGGTCATACCGCTGGCCGTAGGCGGCGATCATTCAATCTCGTTACCGATACTGAGGGTCCTGGGCCGTGACGCGCCGGTGGGAATGGTGCATATCGATGCCCATTGCGACACCGGGGATGGTCATCTCGGATCGCGCTTTCACCACGGCGCGCCGTTTTCC
>JADHLJ010000009.1 GCA_016780745.1 Alphaproteobacteria bacterium
AGGTTATCGCGGCGCCTGGTTCGATCAAGCCGCACACGAAGTTCACCTGCGAGGCTTACATTCTGACGAAGGACGAGGGTGGTCGTCACACGCCGTTCTTCTCGAACTATCGCCCGCAGTTCTACTTCCGCACGACGGACGTGACGGGTTCGGTTGTTCTTCCCGACGGCACCGAGATGGTGATGCCGGGTGACAACATCTCGATGGAGGTGAACCTGATCGCGCCGATCGCGATGGATGAAGGTCTTCGTTTCGCCATTCGCGAGGGCGGTCGCACCGTCGGCGCCGGCGTCGTCGCGAAGATCATCGAGTAGCTAATACCTTTGGCCCCGCTCTCAGGCGCGGGGCCGTCCAGTTTGTTGGGCCGGTACGACCGGGGATTGAAGTCATGGACAGTCAGAACATCAGAATTCGTTTGAAGGCGTTCGATCACCGCGTGCTCGATCAGTCGACCGGGGAAATTGTCAGCACCGCGAAGCGGACTGGCGCCCAGGTTCGCGGCCCGATTCCGCTGCCGAACCGGATCGAGAAATACACGGTCCTGCGCGGACCCCATATCGATAAGAAAAGCCGGGAGCAGTTCGAGATTCGGACGCATAAGCGGCTTCTCGACATTGTTGACCCGACACCGCAAACCGTGGACGCGCTGATGAAGCTCGACCTCGCCGCCGGTGTTGACGTCGAAATCAAGCTCTAGGCCAGGAGACGATCCAATGCGTTGTGGATTGATCGCTCGGAAGGTCGGAATGACCCGGGTGTTCACGGATGAGGGAATTCACGTTCCCGTCACCGTGTTGCAGGTGGATAACTGCCAAGTCGTTGCCCAGCGCAACGAGGAACGAGACGGCTATACCGCGCTTCAGCTCGGGGTGGGCGCCGCCAAGGTCAAACGGACCAGCCAGCAGATGCGTGGGCATTTCGCCAAAGCGCAAGTCGAGCCAAAGCGAAAGCTCGCGGAATTCCGGGTCAGTCCGGATGCGATGATCGATGTCGGCTCGCAGATACTGCCCGACCATTTCGCCGACGGTCAGCGGGTCGATGTGGTTGGCACGTCTATCGGTAAAGGCTTCGCGGGCGCGATGAAACGGCATAACTTCGCCGGGCTGCGCGCCTCGCACGGTGTGTCGGTTTCGCACCGTTCGCACGGTTCCACGGGTAACAGCCAGGAGCCGGGCCGGGTTTGGAAGGGTAAGAAAATGGCTGGTCACATGGGCGATGTCCGGGTGACCACGCAGAACCTGACCGTGTTCTCGACCGATGTTGAGCGCGGCCTGATCTTGATCCGGGGTGCCGTTCCGGGCTCCAAGGGCGGCTATGTGTTGGTCCAGGATGCCGTGAAGATCGCCGCGCAAGAGGGGCTGCCGTTCCCGGGTTCATTCCGGGCTCCGACCGAGGTCATTGCCGAGGCGCCGCAAGAAGAGACGCCGGTTGAAGCCGCCGAGACCGATGAGGCCGCGGCTGCGGCCGCCGCCGATGCTCCGGAAGTCGGGGCGCCGGTCGAGGCTACCGAGGAAACCGCTCCGGCGGCGGACGAAGTGTCGTCCGACGACACGGAAAAGAAGGACTGAGACCATGAAGCTTTCGGTCAAAACGCTTGATGCCCAGGAGAAGGGCGATATCGAACTGGACGACTCGATCTTCGGGATCGAGCCGCGCCGCGATATCCTCGCCAGGGTGGTGAATTGGCAACTGGCCAAGCGCCGCGCCGGTACGCATAAGGTCAAGCTTGTCGGAGAGATCCGGGGCACGACGGCCAAGCCGTTCCGCCAAAAGGGCACCGGTCGAGCGCGTCAAGGTTCGGCTCGCGCGGCTCAATTCCGGGGCGGCGCCACGGTGCACGGCCCGGTGGTTCGCAGCCACGCCCATGACCTCCCGAAAAAGGTGCGTCGCCTGGGACTGAAATGCGCGCTGTCGGCTAAGCAGGCCGAGGGCAAGCTGATCGTGCTCGACAGTGTCGAGGGGTCCGGTAAGACCAAGGATCTTGCGAAGCAATTCGCGGCGCTGGGCTGGGACTCGGTGCTGGTGATTGACGGACCGGAACCGAATTCGTCTTTTAAGCGCGCGGCCCATAACATTCCGAAAGTGGACGTCCTGCCGACCCAAGGCGCCAACGTCTATGACATTCTGCGACGAGATACCCTGGTGCTGACCCGGGATGCCGTCGAACATCTGGAGGCTCGCCTGAAATGAGCATGCGGCCCTATAACGCCAGCCAGGTGAAGCTGAGCCGAGAGCGGATGTACGAGATCATCCGTTATCCGCTGGTCACCGAGAAAACGACGCTCGGCTCGCAGTTCGGCCAAGTGACCTTCGTGGTCGGCCTTGACGCGACCAAGCCGGAGATCAAGGTCGCGGTTGAACAATTGTTCGATCGCAAGGTCAAAACCGTCAATACGTTGCGTCAAAAAGGCAAGGTCAAACGCTTCCGCGGGCGGCCGGGCCGTCGTTCGGACTTCAAGAAGGCTGTCGTGACCTTCGAGGATGGCCAGGACGTCGACGTGAGCCAGGGGGTATAAGGATATGGCTCTCAAGCATTATAATCCCCGCACCCCGTCACAGCGTCAGCTGGTCACGGTCGACCGATCGGGCCTTTGGAAGGGTAAGCCGGTCAAGAAGCTGACCTTTGGCCTGACGAAGTCTGGTGGTCGGAACAATCATGGCCGCATCACCATGTGGCATCGGGGCGGCGGACATAAGCGCACCTACCGGATGATCGACTTCAAGCGTCGTAAATACGATGTGGTCGGTACCGTTGAGCGTCTGGAATATGACCCGAACCGGACCGCGTTCATCGCCTTGATTACCTACGAGGACGGTGAGCAAGCCTATATACTCGCGCCTCAGCGCCTTGCCGTTGGCGACAAGGTCATCTCGGGAGAGCGCCAGGATATCAAGCCAGGCAACGCCATGCCGTTGCGGAGCATTCCGGTCGGGACCATCATCCACAATGTCGAGCTCAAGGCCGGCAAGGGCGGGCAGATGGCTCGCGCCGCCGGAACCTACGTTCAATTGGTTGGCCGCGACGCCGGTTACGCGCTGCTGCGTCTGACCTCGGGCGAGGTGCGCATGGTGCGCGCCGAGTGCATGGCGACGATCGGCGCGGTTTCAAATCCCGATCAACAGAACATCAAGCTAGGCAAGGCCGGTCGCAAGCGGTGGCTTGGCAAGCGCCCGGTGGTTCGTGGCGTTGTCATGAACCCGGTTGATCACCCCCATGGCGGTGGTGAAGGCCGTACCTCTGGTGGCCGTCATCCGGTTACTCCTTGGGGAGTGCCGACCAAGGGCAAGCGTACTCGCAGCAACAAGAAGACGGACCGGTTGATCGTACGCCGGCGCCGTAAGTAGGGGAGAGAGACGTGGCTCGCTCTGTTTGGAAGGGACCGTTCGTTGACGGCTATCTGCTTAAGAAGGCGGAAGCGGCCCTCGAGTCCGGTCGTAACGCGGTGATCAGGACCTGGTCACGCCGGTCCACCATCATGCCGCAATTCGTCGGCCTGACTTTTGGTGTTCATAATGGACACAAGCATGTGCCGGTTCTGGTGACCGAGCATATGGTTGGTCATAAGTTCGGTGAGTTCGCGCCAACACGTACCTTCTACGGCCACGCGGCCGATAAGAAGGCACGGCGCTAGGGACTGGATGACGATCATGGGTAAATCCAAGACCGAACGGCGGATTGACGAGACCGAGGCGCAATCCGTGCTTCGTAACCTCCGAGTCAGTCCCCAGAAGCTTAACCTGGTGGCCGCGATGATCCGCGGAATGGACGCGGAAAAGGCGCTCGCGGCACTGACCTTCTCGCGCCGGCGCATCAGCGATGACGTCAAGAAGGCCGTGCAATCGGCGATCGCCAATGCCGAGAACAATCATCAGCTCGACGTCGATCGGCTGTATGTCAAGGAAGCGTCGGTTGGCAAGGCGCTGACGATGCGCCGGTTTCGACCGCGTGCTCGGGGGCGTATCGGGCGAATTCGCAAGCCATTCTCCCACCTCACCATCGTGGTGGGTGAACGCGAGGAGACCGCGTAATGGGTCATAAAATCAATCCAATCGGGCTACGGCTCGGCATTAACCGGACTTGGGATTCGCGCTGGTTCGCGTCCAAGGATTATGCCACGCTATTGCATCAGGACCTTCGGCTTCGCCGGTACCTTCGTAAGCGTCTGGCTCAAGCGGGTGTTAGTCGCGTCGTAATCGAACGCCCGGCCAAGCGGGCACGGGTGACGATTTACACGGCGCGGCCCGGCGTGGTGATCGGGAAAAAAGGCCAGGACATCGAAAAGCTCCGCAAGGATCTTTCCGATATGACCGGCACCGACGTGCACCTCAACATTATCGAAATCCGGAAGCCGGAGATCGACGCCAACCTCGTGGCCGATAACATCGCCCAACAGCTTTCGCGCCGTGTAGCGTTCCGACGCGCGATGAAGCGGGCGGTTCAGTCGGCGATGCGCCTCGGGGCGCTCGGCATTCGGATCAACTGCAGCGGTCGGCTCGGCGGCGCGGAAATCGCCCGGATGGAATGGTATCGCGAGGGCCGGGTGCCGTTGCACACGTTGCGCGCCGATATTGATTACGGCGAGGCGACCGCGCAGACCACCTATGGCGCCTGCGGCGTAAAGGTCTGGGTGTTCAAGGGCGAGATCATGGCTCATGACCCGATGGCACAGGACAAGCGCATGGCCGATCAGCAGCCAAGCGGCCCGTCACGCTGATCGCCGAGCGAGGATAGAGGAAACGAGAGATGCTTAGTCCGAAGCGCACCAAGTACCGCAAGGCCCATAAAGGCCGGATCCACGGCAACGCCAAGGGTGGAACCGCGCTGAACTTTGGGGCCTATGGCCTGAAGGCGACGACGCCGGCGCGGATTACCGCTCGGCAGATCGAAGCCGCGCGGCGTGCCATGACCCGTCACATCAAGCGTGTTGGCCGGGTGTGGATCCGAATTTTCCCGGACGTGCCGGTATCCAGCAAACCCGCCGAGGTTCGCATGGGTAAGGGTAAGGGGTCACCCGAGTTTTGGGTGTGCCGGGTCAAACCGGGCCGAGTGATGTTCGAGATGGATGGTGTTCCGCGCGAATTGGCTCAGGAAGCAATGAGTTTGGCGGCGGCAAAGCTGCCGGTCGATACCCGCTTCATCGCGCGCCTCGGCGACTCGTAGGGTTTGGGAGAAGAGCGATGGCGAGCAAGCAAGCCACGGATTTCCGCGCCAAGAGCGTTGACGAGCTGGGCAGCCAGTTGGTCGACCTGCGCAAGGAGCAGTTCAATCTGCGGTTCCAGCAGGCGGGTGGTCAGCTGGAGAACACCGCGCGGGTTCGGCAGGTACGCCGCGACATTGCGCGCACGAAATTGATTTTGGCGGAAAAGCAGCGCGCCGAGGCGTGATGAAAAGGTGTTCGTCGATGGGTTGGTTCGCCAATCAAGGTCGAAGGAACACGTTGAGAGAGGATAGTTGATTATGCCAAGGCGTGTGATGCAAGGCACGGTGGTGAGCGACAAAGCCGACAAGACGGTCGTCGTCGAGGTCGAGCGGCGGATCGTTCATCCGGTCTACAAAAAGATCATCAAGCGCTCGAAAAAGTTCGCCGCGCATGACGCGGAGAACAAGCACAAGACGGGCGACATCGTTCGGATCCGCGAATGCGCGCGTATCTCGAAGAGCAAAACCTGGGAGGTCGTCGACACCGAGTCGGCGACGTCCGAGTGATCGATAGGGCCGGAGTGTCGTCATGATTCAGATGCAGAGTAATCTCGACGTCGCCGACAATTCGGGCGCTCGCCGAGTCCAGTGTATTAAGGTACTGGGTGGGTCCAAGCGTAAGGTCGCGGGTGTCGGTGATGTGATCGTCGTGTCGGTCAAGGAAGCGATCCCGCGTGGACGTGTCAAAAAGGGCGAGGTGCTGCGCGCCGTGATCGTGCGCACGGCGAAGGAAATTCGCCGTCCGGATGGCTCGGCGATCCGATTTGACCGGAACGCCGCGGTGCTGATCAACAAACAGAATGAGCCGATCGGAACGCGGATCTTTGGCCCGGTGACGCGAGAGCTGCGGGCCAAGGCGTTCATGAAGATCGTCTCGCTGGCGCCGGAGGTGCTGTGATGGCGAAGAAGTTCAAGATCAAGAAGGGCGATAACGTCCAGGTCGTCAGCGGCAAGGACAAAGGCAAGACCGGAGAGGTTATCCGGGTCCTGCGCGCCGATGACCGTGTCATGGTCCGTGGCGTGAACATCATCAAGCGCCATACCAAGGCTAGCCAGACCAACACTGGCGGCATTATCGAGCGGGAAGCGGCGATCCACATTTCAAATGTGGCTCTGGTCGACCCGAAATCGAACGAGGCGACCCGCGTCGGTTTCCGCTTTTTGGAGGACGGCCGCAAGGTCCGGTTCGCCAAGCGGTCCGGCGAGGTCATCGACGCCTGAGCGCGACGGAGCAAGTTGAACAATGGCGCGTTTGCACGAGTTATATAACGAAGAGATCCGTCCCGGCCTGATCGAGGCCATGGGGTATCGCAACACGCTTCAGGTTCCGCGCCTGGAAAAGGTTGTGATCAACATGGGCGTCGGCGAGGCGGTTCAGGATTCCAAGAAAGTCACGGCGGCCGCCGCCGAGATGGCGCTCATCGCGGGGCAAAAGCCCTTAATCAACAAGGCCAAGAACTCTGTTGCTGGCTTTAAGTTGCGCGAGGGGATGCCGATCGGCTGCAAGGTCACGCTACGGCGGGACAGGATGTACGAATTCCTGGATCGTCTGGTGACCATCGCCCTCCCACGGGTACGTGATTTCCGGGGTCTTAATCCGAAGAGTTTTGACGGTCGCGGCAACTACGCGATGGGACTCAAGGAGCAGATCGTTTTCCCGGAAATTGACTACGACCGAGTCGACTCCATCCGCGGCATGGACATCATTGTTGTTACCACCGCGAAAACCGATGACGAGGCGCGCGAGTTACTGCGTCGCTTCAACTTCCCGTTCACGAGCTGAGCGGACGAGGAGACAGGCATGGCCAAGAAGAGTTCCGTTCAGAAAAACCTGAATCGCGCCAAGTTGGTTGCGCGATACGCGGATAAACGAGCGCGATTGAAGGCGATCGCCAACGACAAGGAACTGCCGATCGAAGAGCGGTTCCAAGCCGGTTTGAAATTGAGTGAGATGCCTCGTAACGGCGCCAAGATCCGACTTCGCAATCGCTGCGAGGTTTCGGGACGGCCCCGGGGTTATTACCGTAAATTCAAGATGTCACGCATCGCGTTGCGCGAGCTCGGATCGGCCGGCCAAGTGCCTGGTCTCGTGAAATCGAGCTGGTGAGGGGAGTCCGAAAATGACGATGAGCGATCCTCTCGGGGATATGCTGACCCGTATCAGGAACGGGCAGAGTGCCCGCAAGAACGTGGTTTCCAGCCCGGCGTCGAAGTTGCGCAGCAACGTGCTCGAAGTTCTGAAGCGCGAGGGTTACATTCGAGGCTTCACTACCGCGCCTGTGGAAAACGTGGCGAATGCCCATAATCTGGCCATCGAGCTGAAATACTACGAGGGTGAGCCGGTGATCCGGCAAATCAAGCGGGTATCGAAGCCGGGCCGGCGGGTCTACGCCAAGATCGCTGACCTTCCCAGGGTCTATAACGGCCTAGGGATCGCGATCTTGTCGACGCCTCGCGGTGTGATGTCCGACAACGAAGCACGGGTCGCCAATGTCGGCGGCGAAGTGCTCTGTCACGTATTCTAGAGCGGGGGACTGACGTCATGTCACGTGTCGGAAAGAACCCTGTCGCGATTCCCAGCGGCGTTACCATCGAGATCGCGAACGACGTGATCAAGGCCAAGGGGAAGCGCGGGGAATTGTCCTACCAGTTGTCCGATGAGGTCGAGGTGATCCACGCGGACAACGTGGTGTCGATCACGCCGAAGTCCAAAAGCAAGCGGTCGCGTTCCATGTGGGGGACCACGCGGGCTCGGGTTAACAACCTGGTCCAGGGCGTTAGCGAGGGCTTCACGATCAATCTCGAGATCAATGGTGTTGGTTATCGCGCCGCGGTCGAGGGCAAGGAGCTGGTCCTTCAATTGGGTTACAGTCATCCGGTCCGCTATCCGATCCCCGACGGGATCGTGATGAAATGCGAGCGGCCCACGGCGATATCGATTGAGGGTAATGACAAACAGCAGGTCGGACAGCTGGCCGCTGAAATTCGGGGCTTCCGGCCGCCGGAACCGTTCAAGGGTAAGGGCATCAAGTATGCCACCGAGACGATCCGGCGCAAGGAAGGCAAGAAGAAGTAAGGGCGAGTGGCATGCTGAACTCAAAAGAACTCTTCAAGCGACGCGCCCAGCGGAACAGATCCGCCTTGCGTCGTAAGTCGACCGGAAAGGTCCGGCTTTCGATCTTTCGGTCTTCGAAGAACATCTATGCGCAACTTATCGATGACGAAAACGGCGTGACCGTCGCGGCGGCGTCGAGCTTGGAAAAGGATTTGCGCGCGGCGTTGAAAACCGGGGCCGACAAGGCCGCCGCCGAGGCGGTGGGCAAGTTGGTGGCCGAGAGAGCGCTTGAAAAAGGGTTGAACGAGGTTGTGTTCGACCGCGGCGGATACCGCTATCACGGACGCGTCAAGGCCTTGGCCGACAGCGCTCGTGAAGCTGGTCTGAAGTTCTAGGAAGGGGCCGTCATGGCACGGGGTGATAGAGACAATCGCGACAATCGCGGCGGCAGGGATCGCGAAGAGTCGGAACTGATCGAGAAATTGGTCGGCATCAATCGCGTGGCCAAGGTGGTCAAGGGCGGTCGTCGTTTCGGTTTCGCGGCGCTGGTGGTGGTCGGTGATGGCCGCGGTCGGGTCGGGCACGGCGCCGGTAAGGCGCGCGAGGTGCCCGAGGCGATCCGCAAGGCGACCGAGCAGGCCAAGCGCGGCATGGTTCGCGTGCCGTTGCGTGAGGGCCGTACCCTGCACCACGATATCAAGGGTGATTTTGGCGCGGGGCATGTGGTTCTTCGGGCCGCGCCGGCGGGTACCGGTATCATCGCGGGTGGTCCGATGCGGGCGATTTTCGAATCCCTCGGCATTCAGGACATCGTGGCCAAGTCGACCGGTTCCTCGAACCCGCATAATATGATCAAGGCGACGTTCGATGCCTTGACGCGGATTCGTTCGCCCCGGGCGGTTGCCGCCAAGCGCGGTAAGAAGGTTTCCGAAATCTTCGGTCGCGGAAGTGGCGAGGCCGAGGCCGCCGGCACGCATGTGGGCTAAGGCGACGGAGCGGAAAAATGGCTAAGAACGATAAAAAATCGACCGTGACCGTTACTCAGGTCAAGAGTCCGATTGGGCGCAAGCCGGGTCAGAAGGAAACTCTGGTCGGCTTGGGTTTGAACAAAATGCACAAGACCCGGACCCTTGAGGACACGCCAGCGGTGCGCGGCATGATCAACAAGGTCAAGCACCTGATCCAGGTCGAGGAAAGCGCCTAGCCAACGGCGCGTGGGCGTTGAACACCAACCCCGCTCCGGACGCGTGTCCGGTGTAAGAGGATGATGGAACGATGAGACTGAACGAACTCAGGGATAACGAGGGCGCTCGCAAGAACCGCAAGCGCGTCGGTCGCGGTGCTGGGTCCGGCACGGGCAAAACCAGTGGCCGCGGTCACAAGGGGCAGAAGTCACGCGCCGGCGCGACCATCAATGGGTTCGAGGGCGGCCAGATGCCGATTTATCGGCGGCTGCCGAAGCGTGGCTTCACAAATCCGTTCCGTGTGGAGTATGCCGCGGTCAATATTGGCGACCTGCAGCGGGCGATTGACGCCGGGCGTCTCGACGCGTCAGCGGAGATCGACGAGGCGGCCATTCGAGGCGCCGGTCTGGTCGGAAAGCCGAAACTTGGCATCCGGGTCCTTGCCAGGGGTGAGTTGAGCACCAAGATAACGGTACGTGTCGGTGGTGGCGCTTCCAAGGCGGCGGCCGAGGCGATCGAGAAGGCGGGCGGTTCGGTGGTTGGCGCCGAGCCCGCGAACGCCGAAACCAAAAGCTAGGATTGCCACATGGCGTCGAGCGCTGAACAATTCGCTTCCTCGTTTAACTTCGGAGCCCTGAACAAGGCGACGGAGTTGAAGAAGCGTATCTGGTTCACGCTGGCGGCGCTGGTTGTCTATCGACTGGGAACCTATATCCCGATCCCGGGCATCGACCCAGGCATCCTGCAGGAAATCTTCCAGCAGAATGCCGGTGGCATTCTCGGGATGTTCGACATGTTCGCGGGCGGTGCCCTCGGGCGTATGACGATCTTCGCGCTGAACATCATGCCGTATATTTCGGCCGCCATCATCATGCAGTTGATGACGGCGGTTTCTCCGAATCTGGAGGCCCTTAAGAAAGAGGGTGAGACGGGTCGCAAGAAGCTCAACCAGTACACCCGTTATCTGACGGTGCTGTTGGCCGCGGTACAGGCCTATGGCATCTCCGTTGGCCTTGAGAACATGGGTAGCGGCGGTGGCTCGGCGGTCATCGATCCCGGCCTGTTTTTCCGCGCGACGACGGTGATCACCTTGGTGGGCGGCACCGTGTTCCTGATGTGGTTGGGCGAGCAAATCACCGCGCGCGGTGTCGGCAATGGTATCTCCCTGATTATCTTCGCGGGTATCGTCGCCAACCTGCCGAGCGCGCTCGCGGGCACTCTTGAACTTGGTCGCACTGGCGCGCTTTCCGCCGCGTTCATCATCCTGCTGCTGGGGATGGCGATCGGCGTGATCGCTTTCATCGTGTTTATCGAACGCTCCCAGCGGCGGATCACGGTGCAGTATCCGAAGCGCCAGGTTGGCAATCGTATGTTTGGTGGCGAGGCGTCGCATCTTCCACTGAAACTCAACGTTTCGGGTGTTATTCCCCCTATTTTCGCGAGCTCGATCCTGTTGATGCCGGTGACCTTGGCGCAGTTCTCCGCTACTGGTGGTGGCCCGGAGTGGCTGACTACGGTCAACGCGTTGCTGGGACGCGGGCAACCGCTCTATATCGGTGTTTATATCGGTCTGATCGTGTTTTTCGCCTTTTTCTATACCGCGATTGTCTTCAATCCGGTTGAGACCGCGGACAACCTCAAGAAGCATGGCGGCTTTATTCCCGGCATTCGGCCCGGCAAGAACACAGCCGACTACCTGGACTATGTGTTGACTCGGTTGACGGTCGTTGGCGCAGCCTATCTAGGCGCGGTTTGTATCCTGCCGGAGATCTTGATCAGTCAGTATCAGGTGCCGTTTTATTTTGGTGGAACCAGTCTACTTATTGTGGTGACGGTGACCATGGATACGGTTGGCCAGATCCAGTCTCATCTCCTGGCCCATCAGTACGAGGGCCTGATCAAGAAATCCAAATTGCGCGGGAGACGGGGATGAACCTGATCCTTCTTGGACCGCCGGGCGCCGGCAAAGGGACCCAGGCCAAGCGTCTCGAGGACAAATTCGGCATAGTGCAGCTGTCTACTGGCGATATGTTGCGCGCCGCGGTCGCCTCGGGCTCCGAGCTTGGTAAAAAAGCCAAGGCGATCATGGATGCCGGCGACCTGGTGTCCGACGAGATCGTGGTCGCCATGATTTCCGAGCGGGTCGACCAGCCGGATTGCGCCAAGGGATTTATCCTGGACGGCTTTCCGCGGACGGTGCCCCAGGCCAAGGCTCTGGACGCGATGCTGGCGGAGAAGGGCCTCAGGATTGATCACGTCATCGAATTGGCGGTTGATGAGCAGATCCTGTTCGAGCGTATTCGCACCCGAGTGGCCGAAACGCCCGAGTCCGAGCGCCGCGCCGACGATAACGAAGAGACGCTACGCAATCGGCTTGGTGTCTATCATGAGCAAACCGCGCCGATCATTCCCTATTATAAGGATACGGGTGCCTTGAAGTCGGTGGATGGCATGGCGGGTATCGATGAGGTTTCGGGGCAACTCGAAGCTATTCTGAGCGACTGACCCGGGCTGTAGCATGGGTAATCAAGTTGACTTGGAAAGCTGCATCCGTATAATCCGGCGCCTCGGTCAAGGCGGGGCCGTTTCAAATTGCGCGTATGACAATTCAGCGACCAACGGTCTGGTAGAAGATCGGCGGTCGATGGGTTGTTTTGGCGCGGGAAAAAAGGAGTTCCAGGCGTGGCACGTATAGCTGGCGTCAACATCCCGACGCAAAAGCGCGTCGAAATCGCGTTGACCTATATCTACGGTATCGGTCGCACGACGGCGACGGACCTTTGCGAGAAACTTGGAATTCCGCGCGAGCGCCGAGTTCATGAGTTGATGGAGGACGAGCTTTCGCGGATCCGCGAAGCCATTGACCAAGACGTAATGGTCGAGGGTGATCTGCGGCGCAAGACCGCGATGGACATCAAGCGGCTGATGGATCTGGGTTGCTATCGTGGCCTGCGGCATCGCCGCGGACTTCCGGTGCATGGTCAGCGGACCCACACCAACGCACGCACCCGCAAGGGACCGGCTAAGCCGATCGCGGGCAAGAAGAAATAACAAGTGGGCCAAGGCCCGTCGGAGCGACAATAGATCATGGCTAAACAACCGACCCAGGGGCGCGTCAGGCGCCGCGAACGCAAGAACATCACGTCGGGCGTCGCTCATGTGAGCGCGACGTTCAACAACACCATGATTACGATCACCGATGCGCAAGGAAACGCGATTTCCTGGTCGTCGGCCGGTGCCATGGGTTTCAAGGGATCGCGTAAGTCGACCCCTTATGCCGCGCAGGTCGCGGCCGAAGATGCCGGCAAGAAGGCTGCCGAGCATGGCATGAAAGTGCTGGAAATTGAAGTCAGCGGCCCCGGTTCCGGACGGGAATCCGCGCTTCGGGCGTTGCAGGCCGTGGGCTTTAACGTGACGTCGATCCGCGATGTTACGCCGATTCCACATAATGGATGTCGGCCGCCAAAGCGTCGCCGGGTCTAATGATTAGGCCCCGCGTCGGCTTGCCGGCGCGGGGTTCGCGATAAAGGGATGGCCGGCAATCGGCCGCCTCGATACCCCTGGGGTGGAGAGGCCCGTTGGTCTCCATATTGATGAGGTCGCCGTGGTAGTTCAAAAAAATTGGCAAGCTTTGATCAAGCCCAACAAGCTCGAGATCCAGCCGGGCATTGATCCGGTTCGCTCCGCGAACGTCGTCGCCGAGCCGCTGGAACGTGGCTATGGGCTGACTTTGGGTAACGCGCTGCGCCGTATTCTGCTCTCGTCCCTGCAAGGGGCGGCGGTGACGTCGGTTCAGATCGATGGTGTGCTGCATGAGTTCTCCTCGATCCCTGGCGTCCGCGAGGATGTCACCGACATGGTGCTCAACATCAAGTTGATCGCGCTGCGCATGCATGGTGATGGCCCGAAAAAGATGCGTCTGAAGGCCGATGGCCCGGGCGAGGTGACCGCCGGCATGATCGAGACCGGTGCCGATATCGAAATCATGAACCCGGATCTGGTGCTGTGCGCCCTGGATAAGGGGGCGACCTTGACCATGGAATTCACGGTTGAGAGCGGCAAGGGCTATGTGCCGGCGAACGTCAATCGGCCCGAGGACGCGCCGATCGGTCTTATTCCGGTCGATGCAGTGTTCAGCCCGGTTCGCCAGGTAACGTATAAGGTCGACAACACGCGCGTTGGCCAGGTTACGGACTATGACCGGCTGTCGATGACCGTGGAGACCAATGGCTCGATGACCCCGGAGGACGCGGTGGCCTATGCCGCGCGCATTCTTCAGGATCAGTTCCAGTTGTTCATCAACTTCGAGGAACCAGGCCACCCGGTCGAGACCGACGAGGCGGCGGAGCTTCCGTTCAATAAGAATCTGCTTCGCAAGGTCGATGAGCTTGAATTGTCGGTGCGGTCGGCGAACTGCCTCAAGAACGACAACATCGTGTATATCGGCGATCTGGTTCAGAAGAGCGAACCCGAGATGCTGCGCACGCCGAATTTTGGCCGCAAAAGCCTGAACGAGATCAAGGAAGTGCTGTCGACGATGGGATTGTCGCTCGGCATGGAGATCACGAACTGGCCGCCGGACAATATCGAGGAATTGGCCAAGCGGCTTGAAGAGCCGTACTGAACAGGCCGCCAGGATTTAGATCAGGAGTAGTTCCAATGCGCCACCATAAGGCGGGACGCCGGTTTAACCGGACCTCGAGTCATCGCAAGGCCATGTTTAAGAACATGGCGAATGCGTTGATCAAGCACGAGCAGATCATTACCACGTTGCCAAAGGCCAAGGATCTTCGCCGGGTGGTTGAGAAACTGATCACGCTCGGCAAGAAGGATTCACTGCATGCGCGTCGTCAGGCTTTCGCCCAGCTTCGCGACGATGGCATGACCAAGAAGCTGTTTGACGTTCTGGCGGATCGGTACAAGGAGCGGAACGGCGGCTATACCCGTGTTCTCAAGGCCGGCTTTCGTTATGGCGACAGCGCGCCGATGGCGGTGATTGAGTTAGTGGATCGAGACGAGGATGCCCGTGGGCTTGATTCGGGTCCCGTGCAGGGTGCCGAGGAAGAATACGCGCAAGCCGCGAACCAGTCGGTTATCTGATAGAGACTCTCGCCCAGGCGAAGCATTGAGACAAGTTAAGCAAGCGACCGTCCTGGATGGGGCGGTCGTTCGCGTTTGGGGCCTTGTTCGGGGGACCGTTCCGCGCGGGCTGCTTGCGTGATACCGCGTCGATACCCAAATGGACTGCTATCAACGAGCTTAACGGTGTAGGCTCAAGGTTCGAACAAATGCCCAGTCGAGGGTTCCATGTCGCCAATGCATGCTGGACGATTTGCATACCGAGCTTTGAGGTTTTTGGCTGGTTTCCTGGGCGTTGGCATCCTGGCCGCCGCGATAGGGTTTGACGCGGCCTCTTCATCGGCGCAAGTGGCGCGCGAGACGCCACGCTCACAGGCGCAAATGCAGCTGAGTTTTGCGCCGCTAGTCCGTGAAACCGGGCCGGCCGTGGTGAATATCTTCGCCAAAACCGAAGTGATGGAACGCCGTGTCTCTCCACTTTTCGACGATCCGTTCTTCCGTCAATTCTTTGGAGAGATGTTCCAGGGACAACCGAGGCGTCGCAGCCAGCAGGCTCTAGGCTCCGGCGTCATCCTCGACCCAGACGGGCTGATCGTGACCAACCATCACGTCATCGCGAATGCCACTCAGGTCAAGGTTGTCCTCTCGGACCGGCGAGAATTCGACGCCGAGGTTCTTTTGAAGGATGAGCGCACGGATCTTGCCGTGCTTCGTATCGACGCGGGCGCTGAACATCTTCCCTTTGTTGAGATGCGAGACTCCGACAGTGTCGAGGTCGGGGATCTGGTGCTTGCCATTGGCAATCCCTTCGGCGTCGGCCAAACCGTAACGAGCGGTATTATCTCGGCCTTGGCGCGTACGGCGGTTGGGATCACCGATTACAGCTTTTTTATTCAAACCGATGCCTCGATCAATCCCGGCAATTCCGGCGGGGCGTTGATCGCCATGGATGGCAAGCTGATTGGCGTCAACACCGCGATCTTCTCAACCCAACGCGGCGGTGGTGGTGGATCGGTCGGGATTGGTTTCGCGGTGCCCTCGAACATGGTCAAGACGGTGCTTCGATCGGCTCGCGGCGGTAAGCTGGTGCGCCCCTGGCTCGGCGCGGCGGGGCAATCCGTGACCCAAGAGCTCGCCGAGGAGTTCGGTCTTGATCGCCCGAGTGGCGTCATCATTAACGACATCTATCCGGGAGGACCGGCGGACCATGCGGGATTGCGCATCGGAGACGTGGTAACCGCGCTCAACGGCAGGGTCGTGGATGATCATGAGGCGCTTAGATATCGTGTCGCGACGTTGCCGCTCGGCGAGAGTGCTCGCGCCGAGGTTCTGCGCAAAGGGCGGCGGTTGGGTGTGGATCTGGCGCTAAGGGAGCCGCTGGCCTCGCCCGCGCCGGATGTGAGTGATCTTGATGGCCCGCATCCGTTCAGCGGCGCTCGGGTCGCGAACCTCTCGCCGGCATTCGCGATCGAGAAGGGCTTGGACGATCTCGCCCGGGGAGTCGTGCTGTTGGGGGTGCGCCGAGGGGGTGTCGCGGCCCGATTGAGCCTCACCTCCGGCGACATCGTGCTGAAAGTTAACGGTCGGGATATCGAAACCGTTGATGATCTGAAAAAGGCGGTGGCGCGGTCCCGCGATGTGTGGCGGATCGCGATCCGGCGAGGCGACGAGGTTCTGCGCCGGGAAATCAAGGGCTAGCCCGTGGCCGGATTATTCGAGGCTCAGGCCCCACGCCCGCTGGCGGACCGGTTGCGACCGGCCAAGCTCGAGGATGTCGTCGGCCAGGATCATCTGTTGGCGCTGGAAGCACCTGTCGGGCGGATGCTGGGCCAAGGGCGGGTTGCCTCCATGGTGCTTTGGGGGCCGCCGGGCTGCGGCAAGACAACTTTGGCCCGGCTGATGGCCGACAAGGTCGATCTGGCTTTTGAGCCGCTCTCGGCGGTTTTCTCGGGGGTCGCGGATTTGCGCAAGGTCTTCGATCGCGCACGCGAGCGCCGTTCCATGGGCCAGGGCACCCTGCTTTTCATCGACGAGGTGCATCGGTTCAATCGGGCGCAGCAGGACGGTTTTCTGCCCTATGTCGAAGACGGCACCGTCGTGCTGGTCGGCGCAACCACCGAGAACCCGTCTTTCGAACTCAACGCCGCGCTGTTGTCCCGTTGTCAGGTCTTCGTGCTGCGCCGGCTCGATGACGCGGCGTTGGAACAGCTTCTCACGCGCTCCGAGGCGCTTGAGGGTCGGGACCTGCCTCTCGACGACAGTGGCCGCACGGCGGTCAAGGCCATGGCCGACGGCGATGGACGTTTCCTCCTCAATCTCGTGGAGGAGCTTTTTCGACTGCCGCCAGAGCCGGCGCTTGATGCGACGGGCGTCGCGGCGACGGTACAACGCCGGGCCCCGGTCTACGATAAGAACAAGGAAGAGCACTACAATCTGATCAGTGCGCTCCACAAGTCGCTACGCGGATCGGATGTCGACGCGGCGCTCTATTGGCTGGCGCGTATGTTGGTGGGAGGCGAGGACCCGGCCTATATCCTGCGCAGGCTTACCCGCTTCGCGTCCGAGGATATCGGCATGGCCGACCCCCAGGCCCTCGCGCATTCGCTTGCCTGCTGGGATGCCTATGACCGGATCGGGTCTCCCGAGGGTGATCTTAACATCGCGCAATGTGTGGTCTATCTCGCGACCGCGCCGAAATCCAACGCCTCCTACAGAGCCTTCGGCGCCGCCGGCAAGGCCGCGCGTGCCACCGGCTCCCTAGCCCCGCCGGCGCATATCCTGAACGCGCCTACCCGTATGATGAAGGACCTCGGCTACGGTGCCGGCTATGCCTATGATCACGACGCCGAGGATGGCTTCTCGGGCCAAAACTACTTCCCCGATGGAATGGAACGACAGCGGTTCTACGCGCCGGTTGAGCGTGGATTCGAGCGCGAGGTCTCCAAGCGGCTGGCCTATTGGGACAAGCTCCGCGCTCGCCGCCAGGGCGAGCCGGATTGATGGATGTCGGCGCGTTTGACGAGTTCATCGGCATCGACTGGTCCGGCGCCAAGGGGCCGACCCTGCCCGGAATTCAGATCGCGCTCGCCAAACCCGGAGAAGCCGCGCCCATCTTGGTAGCACCGGTACAGGGCAAGTGGTGGACGCGGCCGATGGTTCTGGCGTGGTTGAGCGAGCGGATGCGGGTCAAGCGCGTGCTCGCCGGGTTTGACTTTGCTTTCGCCTATGCCCACGCGGATCTCGGCTGTTACTTCCCCGAGACCGGCCCCGCGCTCGAGGATGCGCGGAGCCTCTGGGCCCTGGTTGACCAGGTTTGCCGGGACACGCCGGAACTCTACGGCGCGCCGTTCTATTACCGCGAGGATCTCGGGTTTCATCGGCATTTCCTCACGCCCAAGGCCAAGGGTGACTTGTTCACCTCCAGACGGCGACTGGCCGAGGCGGCTTGCGCCGACATAACTTGGCCGCACCCGGTCATGAAATGCGTCGGCGCGGCGAATGTCGGAACCGGGTCGCTTGCGGGGATGCGTCTCCTCGACCATCTGAAACGAGGGATGGATAACCATGTCGCGGTTTGGCCGTTTGAAAAAATAGAGGGGCGCTCCGCCTTGGTGGAGATTTTCCCCCGGCTTTATTTCAAGCGCGCCGATGTTGATCCGCGCGGCTGGCGTGAGCGCGCCTTACTGAATCAAGCATTGGCGCATTACGGGTCCAAAGCCTTGCCCAAATCCTGGCGACCCTCGCGCGAGGATGAACCGGACGCCTTGATTTCCGCCGCCGCGCTGCGGGCGCTCTCGTCCAGACCCGAGATCTGGTCGACACCCCTGTCCATTCCCGCCGCTCGGACTGTCGAGGGCTGGATATTCGGCGTGGACTGGAGTAGCTAGACAGCTATGAAACTCATCCTCGCGATCGCTCTCGGCGGCGCCATCGGCGCGGTCGCCCGATATCAGTCAATTGGCCTGTTTACCCGCTGGTTGGGGGTCGGTTTCCCGTACGGCACCCTATTCGTGAATGTCGTCGGATCCTTCGCCATGGGATTATTTGTCGAGTTCCTGGTCACCAAGCTGAACAGTAGTCCGGAGATCAGAGCATTCTTCGCGGTTGGCGTTCTCGGTGCTTTCACGACGTTTTCCAGTTTCGCGCTGGATGTTTCGGTTCTGACCGAACGATCAAACCTGCTTGCCGCCGGCGCCTATATCGCGCTTTCGGTTGTACTTTCCATCGCCGGATTGTTCCTCGGCTTGTGGTTGATGAGGAGCTTGTTGGGATGAGCGGTGTTCAAACCCGTACCGTCGACGGTGATGACGATGACATTCGTCTCGACCGCTGGTTCAAGCGCCATTTCCCGGCGGTTGGCCACGGGCGCCTAGAGAAGATGTTGCGCACTGGGCAGGTTCGGGTTGACGGCAAGCGCGCCAAGGCCGGTCAACGCCTGGAAACGGGCCAAGCGGTCCGGGTGCCCCCGGTTGATGACGGCGCCGCGCCGCCGCCGAAAAACCCGAGGGCCGAGCGGATCGCCAATCGCGGACCGGACACGGCTCTCATCGAGCAACTTACCGAGGCGATCCTCTACAAGGACGATGAAGTCATCGCGATCGCCAAGCCGCCTGGCCTTCCGGTTCAGGGTGGCACGGGATCGAAAAAGCACGTGGACGGGGCACTCGACGGGCTCAAGTTCGAGTTGGATAAACGGCCCAAACTGGTGCACCGGCTGGACAAGGACACGTCCGGCGTTCTCCTTCTGGGACGAACGGCGAAGGCGGCGAAATGGATTACCGAGGCGTTCCGACATCGTTCGGCGCGCAAGACCTATTGGGCCGTCGTCGTCGGCGAGCCGCGGTTTTCCTCCGGCACCATCGATCTTCCCGTAGCCAAACTGCCTGGACGCTCTGGCGAGAAGATGGTTGTTGACCAGGATCAGGGACAGCGCGCGATCACCGACTATGTGGTTGTCGAGCAATTGGGACGCCGCACCGCCTGGGTCGCGATGCGGCCGCGTACCGGACGCACTCATCAGTTGCGCGTCCATATGAACGCGCTGGGCATACCGGTCTTTGGCGATGGCAAGTATGGTGGGGAACGCGCCTTCCTGGATGCTGGCGCATTGTCCCGGAAACTGCATCTGCATGCGCGATCGATCGCTATCCGACGCCCCAATGGTTCCTGGTTGGAAGTCGAGGCGGAATTGCCGGAGCACATGGCGCGGACCTGGGAATATCTCGGTTTCGACCCCAAGGCTGGCCACGTGTCATTTCCCGATGATGAGGGAGACGACTAGTGGCCTCCGGTCCTCTACGTGTTGTCGTCTTTGACCTCGATGGTACCTTGGTGGACAGCCAGCACGCCATCGTTGCCTCGATGCGGGCCGCGTTCGAAAGCCAGAAATTGTCGCCGCCGGATGCCTCGCAAGTGCGATCGGTGATCGGCCTGCCGCTGGATGGCGCGATTGAGCGGATCAACCCGGATGTGAGAGGCTTGCAGACCCAGCGCATCGCCGAGGCCTTCAAACATCACGCGCATGTGGTTCAAGGGGCCGGCTCGGGCGGGCCCGAACCATTGATGCCGGGCGCCCGCGCCGTTCTCGACCGTCTCGAGGAGGCGGGGCTTTTGCTGGCGATCGCGACGGGAAAGGGGCGGCGTGGCTTGATCTCGGTGCTGGAAGCCCACGGCTTGCGAAACCGCTTCGTCTCGCTGCAATCCGCCGATGACGCACCGGGCAAACCGGACCCGACCATGCTTCGTCAGGCGATCTCCGAGGCCGGCGCCGACATCGACAACGCGGTGATGATCGGCGATACGGTATTTGATCTGCAAATGGCGCATAATGCCGGTGTCAGAAGCGTCGCGGTATCCTGGGGGTACCATGGGGTGGCGCATTTGAATGCCGCGAAACCCCATGCACTGATCGATCATTTTGATCAGCTCGACGACGTCGTGAGCAACCTGTTGGGACCGATAACCACGGAGAAAGTGTCATGAAGGCGGTAAAAATCCTGCTCGGTGTATTGGCGGTGGTCGTCGTGATCATCGGTGGCGGCGCGATCTATCTCTCGACCCTCGATTTCAACAGCTACAAGGCCGAGATCCGCGAGGAAGTTCGCGAGGCCACGGGGCGCGATCTGGTGATCGCCGGCGATATCGGCCTGGAGTTGTCGCTGACGCCGCGGCTTACCGTGTCCGGCGTGCGTTTCCAGAACGCGGACTGGGGCTCGAAACCCGATATGGCCTCGGTCGGCGAGCTGGATGTGGTAGTTAATCTGATGCCGCTGCTGTCCAGCAAGATCGATGTCCAGCGCGTGGTCTTGCGGGACGTCGATGTGCTTCTGGAGACAGACAAGTCGGGTAAGGGAAATTGGGATATCGCCTCGGGACGCGCCGAAAAGGACGGTGGCGAGAAACACCGGGATGGCGGCGACCATGACGGAGATGGCGTGCCGAGCATTGGCGAGGTAACGCTCGAGAACATCAAGATCACCTACCGCGACGGCGTCCAGGGAACCGAGAACACTTTCGCGATCGAAACTGTCGGCCTGAAACAAACCACTTCCGGCGCGTTGGATACCAGGATCAAGGCGGATATCGATGGTCAGGTTATTGACGTGACCGGCACCTTGCCGGCGCTTGCCGAGATGGTGAAGCCGGGGGCGGCCCTGCCGCTGTCCCTCACGGGATCGGTTTTCGGTTTCGCGATCGATGTATCGGCGACCGTCACGGCGCGGCACGGCGATGCTGGACTGTCCTCGATCGATGTTGCTGATTTGAGAGCCACGGTCGAGGGGAGCGACGTCGCGGGCGCGGCGTCGCTCGCGCTTGGTGGCGCGCGGCCGGCGGTTACGGCGACCATTCAAAGCAAGCTTCTGGATCTGGTTGCCCTGCAAGCCAAGGCTCCGGCCTCGGGTGGCGGCCCGGCCAGCGGCGCGGCGCCCGCCGGTTCCGGTGGTGATCCCTTGGACCAACCACTGCCACTTGAGGGCCTGAAGGCGGCGGACGCGGATATCAAGGCGACCGTTGCAACCCTCAAGCTCACGGACAAGCTTTCGGTAACGGATGTAAGTCTCGCCGCGACGTTGAAGAACGGGCTGCTAACAATTAAACCTTCCACGGCGGTCCTGAGCGAAGGCAAGATTGATCTCAGCGGAACCGTCGACGGTCGCGCGAAAGTCGCCAAGATCGCCCTTGCCGAGTCTTGGACCGGCGCGAATTTCGGGGCGCTCGCCAAGGTTTTCCAGCCGAACGACCTTTTGGAAGCCAAGGGTGACACGGAGATCAAAATCACCGGTGCCGGCGAGACGCCACGACAGATCCTCGCGACCTTGAGCGGTCATTCGGCCTTGATCATTCGTGAGGGGAAGATCGACAACGCCTATTGGGAGTTGATCGCCGCCGATGTCGCGACCCAGTTCCTACCGTTCATGGACCAATCAGATCGCGGCAAGCTGAACTGCATGGTCAGCCGTTTTGACATTCAGCATGGCGTGGCAACGTCGAAGGCGATGCTGGTCGACAGCGACAGGGTCATCGTCGCGGGCGAGGGCACGATTACACTCGCCAAGCAGGAGCTTGATCTTAAACTGACACCGCAACCGAAGAACCCGAGCCTGATCAGCCTGTCGGTGCCGCTATTGATCACGGGGCCGGCAACCGATCCGACGGTGATCCCGGATCCCATCGCGGTGGCCAAGGGTGTCGGCGCCATCGCGCTTGCCGGCGTTAATCCGCTGGCCCTGGCCTTGCCGTTCCTGAGCGCTGGGAACGCGGACGAGCCATGCCCCGCCGCGATTGCCATCGCCGAGGGCAAGCCGGTACCGAAATCCGCCAAGCCGGCCGCCGCTCCGGCAACAGGCGGCGCCGCCGCGACGGAGCAGGTGACGAAACCCGGAGCGATCAAGGGATTGTTTGATAGCTTGAAGAAGGCGGTCGATTGAAACGCGTATACAAGGCGGTCGCCGTCGCCGAGGGAGAAAACGGTTTCGCCGTCCATCTGGATGGCCGAACCGTTCGCTCGCCGGCGCGCCGGGACCTGATATTGCCGAACCGGGCGCTCGCGGAAGCGGTGGCGGCGGAATGGGACGCGCAGGCGGAGAGTATCGATCCCAGGACGATGCCCTTCATGTCCCTCGTCGCGACGGCGGCGGACCGCGTCGAGATCCAGCGTGACCACGTCATCGAGACCATCGCCGGCTATGCGGGCTCGGACATGCTTTGTTATCGGGCGGAGGAACCGGCGGATCTCGTGCGGCGGCAAAACGCGATTTGGGACCCTTTGTTGGACTGGACCGCCGACGCGCTCGGCGCGCGGTTGCGGGTCACAACGGGAATCATGCCGGTCCGGCAGGACGAGGCGGCTCTTAACGCGATCCAAGGCGTGGTAGCCGGATATGAGCCGCTAGCAATGACGGCGCTGCACGAAATTACCTCGATTGCCGGATCCGTGGTGATTGGCCTGGCCGTCACCGAGGGGCATATCGACGCCGACGCAGGCGTTGTCGCCGCGCAGTTGGACGAGACTTTTCAGATCGAACAGAACGGCGAGGAAGAGGAAGCAGTGGAGCGACTGGCGAATCTACGAGCCGATCTACTGGCCGCCGCCGAGTTCCTTCGTCTTAGCCGCGCCTGGAATTGACGTGCCGGCATTCGGCGCGACAAATAGATTGGTGGAACTGGCCCGACCGGCCGTGTGACGCTAGAACCATATCCGATGACTATCGCCCTGGCGGAGAGGGAAGAGGACCATGCAGGACATCATCCAACGGCTCGAGGATATGCGCGGCGCCGCGCGTCAAGGCGGTGGCCAGCGCCGGGTCGACGCGCAACACGGCAAGGGCAAGCTGACGGCGCGGGAACGAATCGAGATCCTGTTTGATCCGGATTCATTCGAGGAATGGGACATGTTCGTCGAGCATCGATGCGTCGATTTCGGCATGCAGGAAACCAAGGTGCCGGGCGACGGCGTGGTCACGGGGTTCGGGACCATCAACGGGCGTCTGGTTTTCGTCTTCAGCCAGGATTTCACGGTCTTCGGCGGCGCCCTCTCCGAGGCCCATGCCGAGAAGATCTGCAAGATCATGGATCAGGCGATGAAGGTCGGCGCGCCTGTCATCGGTATCAATGATTCCGGCGGCGCGCGCATCCAAGAGGGTATTGCCTCGCTCGGCGGTTATGCCGAGGTGTTTCAACGCAATGTCCTGGCATCCGGCGTGGTGCCGCAGATCTCGATGGTGATGGGGCCTTGCGCCGGTGGCGCGGTTTATTCACCCGCGATGACCGACTTCATCTTCATGGTGAAGGACAGCTCCTACATGTTCGTCACCGGTCCGGACGTGGTGAAGACCGTGACCCACGAGACGGTCACCCAAGAGGAATTGGGCGGCGCGGTAACCCATTCCTCGCGCTCCGGCGTCGCGGACAACGCCTTCGAGAATGACGTCGAGGCGTTGTTGCAACTCCGGCGGATGATGGACTTTCTTCCCGCGTCGAATCGCGAGAAACCGCCGGTGCGCCCGACCGCGGATCCCGCCGACCGGCCGGAGCCATCGCTGGACACGTTGATTCCGGACAATCCGAACAAGCCCTACGACATGAAGGAGTTGATCCACAAGGTCGTGGACGAGGAGGATTTCTTCGAGATCCAGCCGGACTTCGCGGGCAACATCGTCATTGGCTTTGGCCGCGTGCAGGGCGCCACCGTTGGTATCGTTGCCAATCAACCGATGGTGCTGGCCGGGTGTCTGGACATCGATACCTCGCGCAAGGCGGCGCGCTTCGTGCGCTTTTGTGACTGCTTCAACATTCCGATTGTTACTTTCGTGGATGTGCCCGGGTTCCTGCCGGGAACGTCTCAGGAATATGGTGGGATCATTAAGCACGGGGCCAAGCTGCTCTATGCCTATGCCGAGGCGACGGTGCCCAAGGTGACGGTCATCACCCGCAAGGCCTATGGCGGCGCCTATGACGTGATGAGCTCCAAGCATCTGCGCGGTGATGTCAACTTCGCCTGGCCGACCGCCGAGATCGCGGTGATGGGGCCGAAGGGCGCGGTGGAGATTATTTTTCGAGGTGACTTGGGCGACGAGGAAAAGATCGCGCAACGGACCGAGGAGTATCGCGAGAAATTCGCAAATCCCTTCGTGGCCGGCGCGCGAGGCTATATCGACGACGTTATCATGCCGCGCAATACCCGGCGGCGGATCGCCCGAGCACTGGTCATGCTGCGGAACAAGCAACTCGAAAATCCTTGGAAGAAGCACGACAACATCCCACTATGAAGACTTAAGGTGGCTCGGAGGGCCGTCATAGTGGTGTGAGGCAGATGAACGAGACCGATCCCGTTCAAGCCGCGTTCGCCGAGGAACAGCGCAAGGGGCTTACCGTGGCGCTGCAGGGTCGCCTGGTGGTCCTGATCGTCATGGCGATATGGATAGGGACGACGCGCCTTCCGCCGACCGTTTATATGATCCTGGGTTTGATTGCCCTATTCGCGGGGCTGGGCGCGACGCAGCTCTGGCTTGTTAAAAAGCGCGGGGTTGAGTCGTGGGCGCTTTATCTTTTTGTTCTAGCGGAAACCTCGATTTTGGTCGCCGCGATGATCTTTTCGGGCCCGGTCACGCGGGATATGCCAATTCCGATCAGCTACCGTTTCGATCATTTCCCCTATTTCTTTCTTCTGATTGCCAGCGCCGCGTTTAGCTATTCCCCAAGATTGGTGCTTTGGAGCGGATTGTGTATCGCGTTTACCTGGGGGATTGGCGGGCTCCTGGTTCGCGCGACACATGACGGCCTGGCGACATGGGGCGACATACCGACCGACGCGTCGGGCGAAACCTTCATGAAGATTTTTCTCCACCCGAATTTCTTCGCGGTTGGCAGCCGGGTTCAGGAAATTCTGATCGTCCTTTCGGTCGCGAGCCTGTTGGCATTGGTTGCCTTACGCGCTCGACGGGTTGTTGTCCGACAAGCCGAGGCGGAACGGGAGCGCGCCTCCATCGCCGAGACCTTCGGCAAGTACGTTCCCGAGGAGATCGCCCGGGGACTGATCGCCGACCAAGGAGCCTTCAAGCCGGAACAGCGAACCGCGACGGTGATGTTCACCGATATCGAGGGATTTACCGCGCTCGCCGAGACCATGGAGCCGGCGGAAGTCTTGCTGATGCTGGATGACTATTTCGAGGCGTTGGGGACGCGCATATCGGCCGAGGGAGGGGTCGTCGGCCAATTCCAGGGCGATGCCTTGATCGCGACGTTCAACGTACCGGTTCCAAACCAGGATCACGCGGCGGCCGCCTTGCGCGCGGCCCTGGCGATCCAGCGGGTCATGGATGAGATAACATTCCGCGGCCAGAAGCTGCGAACCCGGATCGGCTTGAATACCGGGTGGGTGGTGTCGGGCAGTTTCGGCAGCCGCGGGCGCCGCAGCTATACGGTTTACGGCGATGTGGTGAACGCCGCCGCGCGCATTGAGGCGCTGAACAAGGAATTTGGAACCACAATTCTCGCCGCGGAATCAACGATCACCGCCGCCGGGTCTCGGTTCAAGGCTGACGAGGTGGCAAGCCGGACGATGCGCGGTCGATCGGAGCCAACGGTTCTATTCTCGGTGATTGGCGCGGCGGCGCTTCAGGAGCGGGCCGAGGATGGTTGATCGGGGAGCGATCCCATGATCATGCGCTTGCCGCAGATCGCGCCCCATGTGGTAACGCAATACGGCACGCAATAGGTCAACACCATCTTCCAGGCCGGCGGGAATGCGCCAGCGAGCAACAGGTCGCCGTGATTGATCATGGTCAATATGGTGCCGACCACCAGGGCCGTGAAAAACGCCTTTCGCGGTGTTCCGCCTCCAAACGCCATCTCTCCAAAACTGGCGGGCATGGACTGGTTGCTCGACATGGTCATGGCCTGTCTCCGATCCGGGGCGAACGGAAGGGTGCCCCGGGCATTTGGATCTTGTAACAAAGGTGGCGGTCCGAGACCGAATGGTCAACCTTACGCGGCGGTATCGCTAAACACCGCCGGACACATCGCCGCGATCAATTCCGAACATCGCGCGCGGCATCGGCGCGCCGCAGTAGGGTCACGGAAAGCAGGGCACCCAAACCGCCGAACAGGAATATCACCCAAAACCCTTGATCCCATCCGCCGAACAGGGTGATGGCGAAGGCCATGATCGGGGCGCCCAGGAGACTGCCGGTATTGGCGCCTTGAACAATGATGCCGCTCATCGTCGCGACTTCGGCGGTGCCGCGCGCATGCGCCGCGCCACCGGCCATGCAAGCCGCCGGAAGTAGGCCGCCGAAGAGGGTGAAGAGCATCGCCGCGGGAAGGCGCGCCCAGTCCGGCGCCGGCTCGGCGAAGATGAACCACGAGAAGATGATATATCCCGCATACGCGGCGAATAGCAGCTTCCAACGCTGGACACCGCGATGCATGAGGGCCGCCGATATCAGGTTGCCGGCGATGTTGGCGATGACCACGAGCGCGACGCCAAACGCCGCCTCGCCAAGGCTCCACCCCATGGTCTCGATCAAGAAGCTCGGAAGCCATACCGTCACCGCGAAGAACATCAGCGCGTAGACACAAAAACAGATGCCGAATAGCCAGGGGCCGGCGCGCCCGAGCGTGGCGAGAACCCGCGGGCGCTCAACTGGTGTCGTGCTTTCGGTCACGGGCCAATTGCGTGGCGCCAGGCCGATCGCGATGATGACGGTAAAGACTAGGACAAGCGCGACATTTCCCCACCAGAACCCGCGCCAACCGAAGGCTTCCATCATGGCCGGGGCCGCGATCAAGGCCACGGCCAGGCCGCCAGGCATATAGGCCCCCCATAGGCCGAGCGCGAGATTACGGTCGGCGGGCCGGCAGGCGGCGCGAACAATCGCCGGGGCGGTAACCACCGCGCCGACCAACCCCAATCCCTCCAGGAACCGCGAGGCTAGAAGCATCGCGCCGGACTCGGCCATCGCGCCGACCCATCCGCCCAGTC
>JADHLJ010000345.1 GCA_016780745.1 Alphaproteobacteria bacterium
CATTCCTGCTCGGTGCCCGGAAGCGCATCGGCCGTAAGCGCGATAATCGGCAGTCGTTCCTTTCCGCCGGTATCGCTATCGGCTTCGGCGGCGCGGATCGCGCCGGTCAACTCAAACCCGTCCATCTCGGGCATGTGGAAATCGGTCAACAGCATGCCGTAGTCGCGCTGGCGATAGAGTTCCAGGGCCTCGGCGCCGTTATTGGCGATCTCGTGGGCGAAGCCGAGGCGCGAGAGGATCCTGCGGATGACGATCTGGTTTGTCTCGTTATCCTCGGCCACCAGGATCACCGCGCGATGGGCGTGGGCGGTCTCGAGACCCGGCGCCTTGAAGGTCATGATCTCAACATCGTCGCCAAGCCCGAAGTCACCGATCTCCGCGTCGCCCAAGGCCACGGCGACCATGTGCCAGACCCGCGCCAGGTGAACCGGGCAGGTCAGCGCGCCCTGCAGGGTCACGTCCAGGCCGCCGAGGTCATTGGCGTTCAATGTCGAAACCGCGTTCTGGTAGGCGGTAAGGACCACTGACGGATCACCGCCCGCGCCGGATGCGATGAAAGCCGCGATGGCGTCCCGATAGGTTTGCAAGCCCGGCTTGCCGTTGACGAAAACCAAGTCCGGCGGCTCCCGCAACGCCGTTACCGCTTCTTCCAAGCTCGGATTGTTTGAGTAGTTGGTCATCGCCGAGGCGGTCGCCGCGACACCGCCCGCCTCGAGATAGCGTGTCAGGATTTCGCCCTCGCGGGCGCCATATCCGAGGATCAGCACCCGCGCGCGCGACAAGTCGTGATCCGGTCCCTGGGCCTCCATGTCGGGCTTGAAAGGCAGCTCGAACCAGAAGGTCGACCCCTCGCCAGGCCGGCTCTCGACGCCGATATCCCCGCCCATCATCTCGCAGAGCCGCTTGCAGATCGACAGCCCCAGCCCGGTGCCGCCGAACTTGCGCGAGGTCGAGGAATCCGCCTGGGCGAAGGCTTGGAACAGCTTGCCGATCTGCTCCTCGGTAAGGCCGATACCGGTATCGGTGACTTCGAGGCGTACCCGCGTCACCGCGCCGTCGGGGCCCTCGCCCGTATCCGGGATCGCGCGCGCCCGGAACTCGACATGCCCTTCCTCGGTGAATTTGATCGCGTTGCTGGCGAGGTTCAGCACGATCTGTCTGATCCTGCTGGGATCACCGATCAGGCGGGCCGGCAAGGTCGGGTCGACATCGACTAGAAGATCCAGCGCCTTTTCCTCGGCCCGGGTCGCCAGCAGGTCGGCGGCGGACTCAATAACATCGATCAGATCAAAGGGGATCTCCTCGATATCGAGCTTGCCGGCCTCGATCTTGGAGAAATCCAAGATATCGTTGATCACCGTCAGCAAGGCGTCGGCGGACTGCCGGATCGTCTTGGTCATGCTCTTCTGATCGGCGCTGAGCCGCGTCTGATCGAGGATCTCGGCCATCGACATGACACCGTTCATCGGCGTGCGGATCTCGTGGCTCATGGTCGCCAGGAAGTCCGCCTTGGCCTTGGCCGCGGCCTCGGCGGCCTCGCGCGCCTCGACCAGATCAAGTTCCATCTGCTTGCGGTCGGAGATGTCGGTGAAGGTCGACACGAAGCCGCCGGTGGGTACCATGGTGCGCCGGATATCGAGAACCGCGCCGGTGCCGATCACCCGCTCGGCCTGAGCGGACTCGTAGCTCTTTGCACCCTCTGTCTGCGCCCGCGCTAGCGCGTCGGGGTCACCGGGCCCGTAATCGCCCCGGACCGCGGAAAGCCGCGCGAGCTCGAAATACGGCAATCCCCGATAAAACACCTCGGCGGGGAAGTCGAAGATTTCGATGAACCGCTCGTTATAGGCCACCAAATTGAGCGCGCCGTCGAACATGGTGATGCCCTGGTCCATGCTCTGTAGGGTGGTTTCCAGCAGCGCGGTCTGGGCGGCGAGCGACTGTTCGGCGCGCTTGCGTTCGGTTACGTCGGTGAAAATCGCGACCGCGCCGCCGCCGTCGAGCGCGGTTTTTCTGACGGCGAGAATTCGGCCACTAGAGGTCTCGATCTCCGTTTCCTCGTAAGCGTCGCTTTCATAGGCGGCCATGCGGATATTGACCTGCTCGACCGGATCGCCGGGGCCGTAGAAGCCCTTGCGCGCGGCGTCTTCCAGAACCGCCCGCATCGGCAGACCGACTTGCATGAGCGCGGCATCGATCCCGACCAGTTCCACGTAACGGTCGTTAAACAACTGAAAGTTCAAATCCGGGTCCAGGACCAGCAAGCCGTCGGACATATTGTCCAAGGCTACCCGCAATTGCGCTTCCTTCGCCGCCAGGGTTTGCTCGGCCCGCTTGCGCTCGGTGATATCGGAGTGGGTGGCGACGAAACCACCATCGGGGGTCGGGCGCCGCCGGATCTCGATGACGGTTCCGTCGCGCATCGGTCGCTCGGCGACATGGGCTTCGCGGCTATGAGCGCGGGCTTTCGCCGCCTCCAGGGCTTCGGTGTAGTCTCCGTCGCCAAACTCGCCGGTCTCGGCCAGATAGTCGAGCAACGCGTCATTCGAGACGCCGGGAACCAGAAGCTCCTTCGGGAAATGCCAAAGCGAGCGGGCCTGCTCGTTAAACGCGCGGACCCGCATGACGCTATCGTAGAGGACGACCCCCTGATCCATGTTGGTCAGCACCGCGTCGGCGATCGCCTTCTGCTCGGCCAGATCCTGTTCGGCGGCCTTGAGGTCGCTAATGTCGAATAGCCAGACCATGCGGGCGTCTTGGCCATCGAACACGGTGGGCACCATGTTCAGGATCGCCCAGTAGGTTGACCCATCGGCGCGCAGCAGCTCGATCTCGATATTGCTGGCCTGACCCTCGCGGGCATAGGTGTCGCGCACCATCTCGCCATCTTCCCGGCGCGCGTATACGCTCCGCCCGACCCCTCCGACGAGGGAGTCCGCGGATGCGCCGTACATTTCGGCGTATCGGGAATTGACGAACAGCCTTTCACTGTCATCGGACACGATCGAGACACCGATCGGGCTGTTCTCGAGCATGCGGGAGAGTTGCTCCTCGCTGCGGCGGATCGCGTCCACGGCGCGCCTACGCTCGACGAGATTTTCCTTGAACACCACGAGGGCACGGGCGATGTCGCCGATCTCATCACGCCGGGCCTCGTTTTCTATCGGCGTGTCCAGGTCGCCCCCAGCCAACCGGCGCGTCGCCCGGGTGATTGTCGCCAGGGGGACCGAAATCCCACGACCGACCGCGAGGCCGAACACGATAACCACGAGAGTGACAAACGTGGCGCCCAGGATCATGAACTTGGCGGTCCGGTCCAGCGCCTCGGTGATTTCGGCCTTGTCGATCTCGGCGAGGATTGCCCAACGGGTGCCCATGAATTCCATCGGGCCATAGGCCGAGAGCACCGGGACGCCTCGATAGTCGGGGACGAATTCGACGCCAACCTCCCCCTTCAGCGCCTTGCCGACGGCGACCGAGGCGACCGAGGTGCGCAGGACCGTCGAGGTCTCGGAGAACCGGGAATCCGAACGCATCAAAAGATCCTGGCCGACGATGAACGCCTCGGCGGTCGCGCCGAAGCCGGTGGCGATGTTCATCAGCGCGTTGATGCGCTTGATCGGCATGCGTAGCGCGAGCACGCCGATATAGGCGCCGGTCGATGTAAAGACCGGGGTCGCGATGAAGCTTGCCGGCGCGCCGTCGCTGGGAGGGTAATTGTCGAAATCATGAAAGACTTGGAAATCGTCCTTCTGGACACCGTCGGCGGCGCGGAACGCCTGGGCAAGGTCGGTTTCCTTCCAGGGCCCCTCGAGAAAATTGGTGGCGAAATCCGAGTGCTTGGCGACGGAGTAGATAAGGTCACCTTCGGGCGAGAATAGATAGAGATCCTCATAGCCGCGTTCGAGGAAGAACGCGCGGAACCAGGGATGGAACTTGCGGTGCAACTCGCTGTAGTCGGAACCGTCCTTGGCGTCCTGGAATTCGTCGCCGCGGTCGACGGGAAACGGGTTGCTGGTGGCGTACAGGTCATGCAGATAGTCGCCAGGCTCGGGCGTGTCCGGGCCGGCGGCGGCGGTCCAGGCCGTCGAGAACCCGAGCAACGCCTCGCGCGTCACGTGGCTCTTGGAGAGAATCTGCAGGTCCTGACGGATCGAGCCGAGATAGACCTCCAGCGCCGATCGCCGCCCGTCGCGCAGGGCGGAGAGGTTTTTCTTGGCCGAGGCGTCCAGTTCATCGGCGAATTTGATATAGGCGATGAAACCGGTCGCCAGCGCGGTTACCAGCGCCGCCAGCACGATAACAAGGGTAAGGCGCGCGGAGATCGAAAGGTCGATGACCTTCATTTTCGCCGACGCCATGGCGCCTAACGCCTTAACGCGAGGTTGTGGCGAGGTGTCGGACCGAGCGGCGGGGCATGCCTAGTCATAGCCAAACATCCAGGTCGTCTCGCTATCGGAGATATTGTGGACGGAGTGTGGAATGTTCTTGGGAATGAAGACCAAGTCGCCCGGGCCGGCCTCCACGGTCTCGGCGCCGAGGATCAGGCGCAAGCGGCCGTCGACAACGGTGAGGTACTCGTTCGTGGCGTGGGTGAAGTCATTCCATTGCTGGCCGGGCCGGTCCGTCATCGCGTGACAGGAATACCCATCGGCGCGCCAATGCGCCCTAACGGCGCCCGGGTCGACCGGCGCGGCGTAATAGCCGACTTGCAATGTCTCCACCAAATGCCTCCGTGTCAGGGGCCAAGAACAACCGCCACCCCCGCATGATGCGGCAGGTGGCGATTTATCTCAAACCCTATTGATCCGAGCGCGGTGAAACCGCCTGGACCATACCGGATCAGAATGCCTTGGCTGTGTCTGGCCGATGCCTGTTCGACGGCACGAAACCGGTCCTGACCGGCTCTCGCGGCTCGTTCACCCAGAGCACGCGGTCCGGGTGCATGCCGGCGCCGTAATTCGCCGAGACCGCCGAGCGACGCATGCGGTTGAGCAGACGGGTGTCCGCGTCGCCGATCGCCGGGTGCTCGCCGCCATTATCGGCAACGACCTTCTCCCAGGCCGCCTTGCGCGCCGCCAGGGTCGCGGGGTCGGAAAGCGCGGTGCAGTTGAGCTCGTTGACGTTGAGGTCGGCTGTGATCTCGTCGCCGTTCTCGACAAAGGCGATGGGCCCGCCGAGCGCCGCCTCGGGTCCGACATGACCGATGACCAGGCCGACCGAACCGCCCGAGAAACGCGCGTCGGTCATCAAGCCGACGACGATGCCCTTCTCGCGGCAGAGCGTGGTGATCCGCGAGGTCGAGTCCAGCATCTCCGGCATGCCCGGCGCGCCACTCGGTCCCTCGTAACGCACGATGATCATGTCGTGGTTCTCGAAGACACCCGGCCGGTCCTCCAGCGTGCGGAGCAGATCAGCCTCGCTGTCGAAGACCCGGGCCTTGCCGATGAACACATTGTCCTCGAGCCCGCCCTCGACACCGGCCAACTTCAGCACCGCGCTGAATTCCGGCGAGAGATTGCCGCCGAGGACGCGCAGACCACCGGTCGGCTTGTAAGGTTTTTCCACCGTATAGATGACGGTTCCGTCCGGCGCCGGCGGGTTCAGGCGCGCGACCTGCTCGGCCAGGGTCTCGCCGGTACAGGTCGGGGTGTCGCCATTCAACAGACCGGCATCCAGCAGTTCCTTGACGATGACCTGGATGCCACCCTTCTCGTCGATATCGACCATTG
>JADHLJ010000346.1 GCA_016780745.1 Alphaproteobacteria bacterium
GGTGACGCGCCGATGGTCGCGAGACGCGCCTTTCATCCATGTGCCGCGATGTCGAGTTCAACAAATCGCACGACCGGATCAATGTCGAGTGGGACGCCGATATGACCGCCTGGTCGGCTACTCCAGGTCGATGTCCAGGATCGTCATATGGAGGTCGTAGGACATTTCGCCTTCATCCTCGTCCTTGAACAGTACGCCGATGAACTCTCCGTCCAACATTACCTCGGCTGAATCGTCCTTGTTCTTCCGCCCTTCGATGGCTATCCCGGTGTTGCGGAACTTGCCGCGCAGATAGCGCTCGATCTTCGCTATTTCCATGTCGTTCACGAGGCACTCCTTGGCGATTTGGAACGAGCCCGGGCGTGGGGCTAATTGGCCGGAGAATAAGCAGGCGCCGACCAAGTGCAAGGAAAGAAACGCTTAACCCGAAACAAAGGTCGCGGAGACGGTTCGAAATGACCCAACCCCAACCGATCATCATCGATTGCGATCCCGGTATCGACGACGCGATCGCCCTGATGTTGGCTTTCGCCAGCCCCGACGAACTGGAGGTGCTGGCGGTAATGACGGTCGCCGGCAATGTCGGGCTGCATCACACGGAGCCGAACGCCCGGCGTATTCGCGACCTTTGCGGCGCGAAGAGCGTTCCGGTCCTGGCCGGCTGTCCACGTCCGGTCCTTCGCGCGCCGGTGGATGCCGGGGATATTCACGGCGAGAGCGGTCTCGAGAACTGTGAGCTGCCCCTGGCGCGGGGGGTGGTTGATCCGCGCCACGCGGTCGATTATCTGCGCGAGACCGTCAGGGCGCGGCCGAGGGAGATCACCGTCGTCGCCGTCGGTCCGCTCACCAATCTGGCGACAACGCTGATCCAGCGTCCGGAATTCGCGCGGGAAGTCCGACGCATCGTGATCATGGGCGGGGCGGCGGGTGACGGCAACGTGACGCCGCATGCCGAGTTCAATTTCTTCGCCGACCCCCATGCCGCGCGGATCGTGTTCGAAAGCGGCGCGCCGATCTCAATGTATGGCCTGGACATCACGCGCCAGGTGCGCGCCGAGGCGGCATGGCTGAAGCGGGTCGAGCGGCTGGGAAGCCCAGTCGCTCACACCGCGGTACGCATGCTCGAACATTATGGTTCGGTCGGCGGAGCCCTGCATGATGTCCTCGCGATCGGTGATTTACTGCGCCAGGATTGCTTCACCTTGGAGCCATGTCGGGTTCGGATCGAAACCGAGGATCCGGAGATGATCGGCAAAAGTCATGTGGAGCGTGGTGTCGCGCCGGACAGAGCGAACGCGCGGGTCGGCTTCAAGGCGGACGCGCCGGAGTTTTTGTCGTTCCTTGAGGAACGCCTCGCGCGATATAGTTAAAGCTAAGGCGGGTTGCATCGCCGTTGCGCGACGCTGATCGGGAATGCTCCCAATGATCCATAAAGCGAAGTCCCCAGTCTTCGATGAATTGGGGTTCAAGACTCACAAAAGCGTCGAGTTCCTGGATTATTGGGACTCGCTTCCGAAGATCGACGGCATTCCCTCGCGACGGGATTTTGATCCGTGCGAGCAGGGTCCGGTGCTGTCGAGTTATGTGATCCACGATCTTATCACGCCGGACTTCATTCGCGTTCGGTTGGCCGGCACGGATATTCGCGAACAATACGGCTTCGAGACAACCGGCCAGAATTATCTGGACTTTGTCGACGACTGGCGCCGCGAGACCGCCTCTCGATCGATCTTTTTGATCTGCGAGCATCCCTGCGGGTTGCTCGCGTCACTGCGAACGGAGACCAAGTCCGGCAGGATAATGGAGAACGAGTCGATTGGCCTGCCGATGCGGGATAATTCCGGGGCGGCCCGCCTAGTCTACTATCAATCGAACATGATCGATATCGAGGCGTTTCGAGAGCCAAGCGAGGACGAAATCCTGAAGATTGATGTTGTGAGTGAGCGGTATTTCGATATCGGCGGGGGAATTCCGACGTTCAACCAGATCGATTACCTGGAGGAAACCGGCCTCCGGCGGGCTCACCAAGACAAAGAGGTCTTGGAGAAATGAGCGCCGCCATCGTCCGCTGAATAACAAGCTGGTCGCCTACTAACCAACCAAGCCTCCGTCGTCGCGCTGGATGGCGATGACGACGGAGCGGGGGAGGGAGCTTCCGCCACCTGGAAAATGGCTGTTGCCCTTCTCGCCGGGGTGCTGGAGACCGACGAAGACCGTCTTGCGGTCCGGGCTCCAGGAGATGCCGGTGACCTCGCACTCGTTCGGCCCGACCATGAAGCGGTGGATTTCGCCGGTCTCGGGGTCGCCCACGAGCATTTGATTGTTGCCCTGATTGGCGAAGTCACCCGCGTTCGAGTACTTGCCGTCGGTCTGTATCCACAGCATGCCGGTGCTGTCGAAGGCCAGGCCATCGGGTGAGTTGAAGGTATTGTCCGCCGTGACATTCTTGGATCCGGCATAGGCGTCCGAGTGAACAGTCGGATTGCCGGCGGTCACGAATAGATCCCAGGCGAAGCCCGTGGCCGTGTGATCGCCATTGTCGGGAATCCAGCGGACGATCTGGCCGTAATTGTTGCCGGCCCGCGGGTTGGGGCCACCAACGGGCGTTTTGTCGCCGCCCTTGTTCGGCTTCTTGCCGCGGTTCTTGTTGTTGGTGAGGCAGCAATAGGCCTCGACCTTGTTGGGGTTCGCCGCGACCCACTCGGGCCGGTCCATTGTTGTCGCGCCGACCGCCGAGGCGGCTTGGCGGGTATGGATACAGATTTCGGCCTGGCTTTTCATGCCGGTCGCCGCCGGGGTGAGTTCGACCCATTCTCCGCGCATGTCATCCGCGAACTTGGCGACGAAGATCGAACCGTCCTCCAGAAGGTCGGTGTTGTCGCCACCCGCGCTGTAGGTACCGTTGGAAACGAACTTGTAGAGGAACTCGCCGCGCTCGTCGTCGCCGAGATAGACGACCACATGTCCGTTGCCGGCGATGACGACTTCGGCGTTCTCGTGCTTGAAGCGGCCAAGAGCGGTGCGTTTCTTGGGTGTCGAGGTCGGATCCAGCGGATCGATTTCGACGATATAGCCCGCGCGGTTCGGCTCGTTGGGATGTTTGGAAATGTCGAAACGCTCGTCCGCGGTCGCCCAGGCATATCCCCAGTCCTTGAGGCCGACACCATAGCGGGAAAGCTCGGCCGACGGCTTGTACTCGGGATCGCTGGAGGAGAAGTAGCCGTTGAAGTTTTCCTCGCAAGCGAGGTAGGTGCCCCAAGGCGTCTTGCCGTTGCCGCAGTTGTTCCAGGTCCCGAGCGACGTCGTGCCGGACCGGTCGGCCGAGGTCTTCAGCAGGTCGTGACCGGCGGCGGGACCGGTGATCATCATGGGCGTGTCCGCGGTGATCCGGCGGTTGTAGTGGGAGTCCTTCACGATGCCCCAGACACCGTCATTCCGGGCGACCTCCACGACGGACACGCCGTGGGCCGCCTTGCCCTTTCGGACGTCGTCGGCGTTCTCCGGCAGCTTGGTCTCCCGCGCGTGATACATGATCGAACGGTTCGTATACTCGTTGTTCACGGCGAGGATTGTGCGCCCACCATCGACGAACAGGGACATGCCGTCGTTGTTGTCGCCGAACTGGCGTTCCTGGGTGGCGCCGGTCCCCGTGGTCGCCTCGTCGAAATTCGCGGCATCGGACCACAGCGGATCTCCCCATTTGGCGACGATATGCCAGGAATAGCCGTCGGGGACGGTGACCGTATCCAGGGTGTTGGCAGGGACCGGCGTGAAGCCGAAGCGTCCGTCGGCACGGGCGGTCATCGGCGTCAGCGCCGTTGTGCCCATCACGAAGGCGGCGGCGCCCAGGCCAAGACCGCGGCCGAGAAGCGCGCGCCGCGACATCGCGCGATCCACGACCTTTTCGAAATCGGAAATCTCGGGGCGCGGATAGTTGATCTCGTCGAATTCGTCGAAGGACTGTTCGGTCGGAAGGGTGTTGGGCATTGATCGCTCTCGCTTTTGAAAGGGGGGCGATAGGCGGTTCCTTGGCGGAACCGCGCCATCGCAATGGTTGCGAGATAAGACGTCGATGGTTTCGCGGATGTTTCGGTAATGTGAAGAATTCGTGACTCCTCCGGACGGCCCGGAAAACGGCTCAAGTCTCCGCCATCACCGCCCGCGCCGCCGCCGCGATTTTGTGCCGATCCGGGAACACCGCGTCCTCCAAAGTCGGGCTATAGGGAATCGGGACCTGCAGGGCGCAGACTCGCCGCACCGCCGCCTTCAGGCATTTGAAGGTCGCCGGATCCTCGGTGATCAGGGCCGAGATCTCCGCCGCCGCGCCGCAGGTCGGCCCGGCCTCGTCGGCGACCACCACGCGCCCGGTCTTGCGGGCCGAGGCGCGGATCGTCTCGGCGTCCATCGGTACCAGGGTGCGTGGATCGACCACCTCGACCGAAATGCCCTCGGCCTCCAAGGTTTCCGCCGCCGCCAGGGCCTCGTGCACCAGCCAGGCCAGCGCGATAATGGTCACGTCCTTGCCTTCGCGCTTCACGTCCGCGAGCCCGAGCGGGATCGTGTATTCCTCGTCCGGAACCTCGCCGGTCATGGTCAGCAGACGCGTCGATTCAAACGAGATCACGGGGTTGTCGTCGCGAATCGCGGTCTTGAGCAGCCCCTTCACGTCGTAGGGCGTCGACGGCAGGATCATCTTCAATCCCGCTAGGTTCATGAACATCGAATAGGGGCTTTGAGAGTGCTGGGCCGCCATCCTCAGCCCGCCACCGACGGTGGCGCGGTAGAGAATCGGGAACTTGGTCTGGCCGCCGAACATGTAGTGGATCTTCGATGCCTGGTTCACCACCTGATCCATCGCCACGAAGGAGAAGGTGACCATCCGCCAATCGATGATCGGCCGAAAGCCGGAGCCGGCGGCGCCGATGCCCATGCCGGTCAACGCGCCCTCGGCGATCGGCGTGCCGCGCACCCGGGAGGTTCCGAAATGCTCGACCAGCGGTGGGGGCGCGTCGGTGGAGAGATGAAAGGTCATCGGATCGCGGTGCATTTCCTCGATCAAAGCTTCCATGCCGGCGTCGGCGCAGGAGATCTCGCGTGTCATGGCCTTACTCCCTCGTTCAAGCCGCGAAGACGTCGTCGGTGGCGCGCTCCGGCGCCGGGAAGGGACTGGCCTTGGCAAAGTCGACCGCGGCCTCGACCTCGGCCAGGATCTCGTCATCCATCGCCTTCCATTCATCATCACTGAGCTGTCCCTGCTGGCCTTGCAGATGCGCCACCAGCCGGTCGATCGGGTCCTTCTTCATCCAGGCGTCGATCTCGGCCTGGGGGCGGATATCCGGCTGGGTGGGTCGCTCGGTATGGCGGCGATGGCGATAGGTCTTGCACTCAATCAAGGTCGGCCCGTCGCCGGCGCGGGCCCGGGCCACCGCCTCGGCGGCGGCCTCGTGCACCGCGAAGATGTCATTGCCGTCGACGATGACGCCGGGAATACCGTATCCCGCCGCCCGCGCCGCCACGTCCTGGACCGCCAGCGCTTTTTCCGCCGAGGTGTTCACCGCCCAGAGATTGTTCTCGCAGACATAGATCATCGGCAGCTTCCAGGCCGCCGCGATATTGAGCGATTCATGAAACGGCCCGGCGCAGGACGCCCCGTCGCCAAAGAACGACACCGCG
>JADHLJ010000347.1 GCA_016780745.1 Alphaproteobacteria bacterium
GGCGCAACGGTTCAAAGCGTGAATTTACCCAAACCACCGGGTAAAGCCACTGGGAAGAGGAAGAGACGATGGATTTGACAAAACTGGATGTCTTCCGCATGGCGAAGCAGAAGATGGGTTGGATCACCGAACGCCAAGCCGTCCTCGCGACCAATATCGCTAACGCCGACACGCCCAAATATCGGTCCAGGGATCTGAAGGAAATCAACTTTTCCCGGATGTTGGACACCGCGCCGCAGATGCGCGTCGCGCGGACGACCAACGGTCACATCGTCGGCTCCGCCGGTCGTTCCGACTTTCGCACCGTGCGCGAGCGGACCGGGGATGTCTACGAGGTCAATCCCAACGACAACACGGTCATCATGGAAGAACAGCTGATGAAGGTCAGCGAGTCGACGATGCAGTACCAACTCGCGACGAACATCTACAACAAGAACCTCACGATGCTGAAAATGGCGGTCGGTCAGAACCGCTAGGGCTGAGTGACGGAAAACGGGGAGTTTGAGCTATGACCATGGATCTAATGAGAGCGTTGAATGTTTCCGCGTCCGGTATGAAGGCCCAGGGCACGCGGTTGCGAGTTATCTCGGAGAACATCGCCAACCAGGACTCGGTCGGTACCACCAAGGGCGTTGATCCGTACCGCCGAAAAACTATTGTTTTCAAAGAGATCATGGATAAGGCCTCGGGTTCCACGCTGGTGCATGTGGATAAGATCGGCCGTGATGACTCGGACTTCTCCCTGGCCTACGAGCCCTATCATCCGCTCGCCGATGGCGACGGCTATATCAAGCGCCCGAACGTAAACGGCTTGATCGAGATGATGGATATGCGCGAGGCGCAACGAACCTACGAAGCCAATCTCACGGTGATCGAATCGTCCAAGGGCATGATCCAGCGCACCATTGATCTGCTCCGGTCGAGTTAATGGGCGCGCGGGCCGCGACCCGACGGAGTTAGGCAATCGCTCTGGCCCGAACCGCGCAGGTGGCCCGTTTCCGTGAAATGCGCTAGAATGAGTCGAGATGAACGAGGAGCCCTGAAATGGTCGCACGCATCACCGATAGCCTACCGAATGTCGGCGGTATTGGCACTGGCGGGCCTACCCTGGGAACCCAGGGAACCGGCCAAAATTTCTCCGACTATATCAAGGACGCAACCGCCGGCGCCGTCGATACCCTGCATAAGGGCGAGGCGATGAGCATGCGCGGAATCGCGGGCGAGGCGGACCTCACCGATGTTGTCGCCGCCGTGAATAGCGCCGAGACCACCTTGCAAGTCGTGACCGGTCTGCGCGATCGCATGATCCAGGCCTATCAGGAGATCCTGAGAATGCCGATTTGATGGCGCGATGGCGTGAACTATTTGACCTGGGAGATATTTGCCCGGCAATAATTGCCGGGCGCGCACGCGTTCGCGAAACCCGGGAGTGGTTCGAGCCCGCATGAACGAAGCCGAGGCGATCGAGGTTGGCCGTGAAGCGGTAATGGTGGTGCTAACCATGTCGGTGCCGGTTATGGCCGTGGCGCTGGGTGTTGGTTTGGTTATCTCCCTGTTTCAGGCGCTAACGCAGTTACAGGAAATGACCCTGGTTTTCGTGCCCAAGATTATTGTGGTTTTCGTGGCGCTCGTTTTGCTGATCCCTTTCATGTTCGCGACCCTCGCCGGGTTCATGGAACAAATCGCGGATCGAATGATCGGCTTGGGGGGAGGATGAAGCGGGCACTATCGGGCCGCAAAGCGACCACCGCGTCGCGCCCGATGCGGGTCTCGCCCAATGAAGATCTTATCGGCGCGCCATGCCCTTAGAACAATTTCTGCCGCTTCAGGCCTATGCCTTTCTCGTGATCTTCACACGACTCGCCGGCACGGTGATGCTGCTCCCGGGCTTTGGTGAAGCTTTCGCGCCGGAAAGGGTGCGCTTGATATTCGCCATCCTGCTGACGATTCTCGTCGCGCCGATGATCGGCCCCTTGATCCCGCCCGAACCCAAAAACGTCTTCGCCCTTTTCGCGCTGCTGGCGGGTGAGTTATTGGTGGGCATCTATCTGGGGTTGATCTCGCGGATCATGCTGTTGACCCTGGATACCGCCGGCCGCTTTATCTCCACCAGTATCGGCATGGCGAACGCTCAGATTTTCAATCCGAGTATCGCGAACCAAGCCTCGATCCCGGGATTGATGCTGACCACCATGGGGATCATGGTTTTGTTCGCGACCAACATGCACCACTTTTTGATCCTCGCGGTTATCGACAGCTATACGTTGTTCCCGGTCGGCAATCCCATGCCTTCCGGCGACGCGGCTTTGATTATCTCGCGGATGGTCGGCGACAGTTTCCGGGTGGCGCTGCAACTCTCGGCGCCGTTTATCGTTCTCAGCCTGGTGTTTTTCATGGGCTTGGGAATTCTCGCGCGCCTGATGCCGCAATTGCAGATCTTTTTTGTCGGTCTTCCGATCCAGTTGGCGGGCGGTCTGTTCCTGTTCGCGGCGTCGTTTACTGGTTTGTTCACGATTTTCCTGGAATACTACGCCGAGGGCATCAACGCGTATATCGCGGGTGGGTGAGGAAAAGGCGACGGCATGTCGGACGATCAGGACGACTCACAAAAAACCGAGGAACCGACCCCGCACAAGCTGTCCGAGGCGCGGCAAAAAGGCAATGTGATCTCGTCGCAGGAAGTGTCGAGCTTCGCGATATTGCTCGGTGGCGCGTTGACCGCGGCGTTCCTTGGGCCTTTCATGGCCGAACGGCTTGCCAACGCGACCGGCTCGCTCTTGGCCAACGCCCACGCGATTCCTTTCGATGCCGAGAATGTCAGTAATGTATTGCTGGATGTTCTGTTCGAGGTTGCGATCGGCATGGCACCGATCGCGCTACTGCTCGTGGTGCTCGGCGCCGGAGCCAAGCTCGCGGTGAGTGGTTTTCTGTTCAGCGGCGAGAGCATGAAGCCATCGCTGAGCAAGCTGTCCCTGATCAAGGGGCTGAAACGCATGTTCAGCCTCAAATCCCTGGTGGAGTTCGCCAAGGGGCTGGTCAAGCTCGCGATCGTCGGGTGGATTGTCTATCTGCTTTCGGTGCCCGCCGTGGATCAGGTAGAGGTCCTCATGCAAATGGATGTCGCCGCAGCGGCGGAAGAGACTCGCCTTATTTTGGTTCGGATGTTCTCCGGCGTCGTGGGCGTCATGGCGATCATCGCCGGGCTGGATTACATGTATCAGCGTCACGAATACATGAAGCAGATGCGGATGACCAAACAGGAGATCAAGGACGAGCATAAGCAGTCCGAAGGTGATCCGATGGTCAAGGGCCGCCTGCGCCAGATCCGCGCCGAGCGCGCGCGCTCTCGAATGATGGCGGCGGTACCCACCGCCGACGTGGTGGTGACCAACCCGACCCATTTCGCGGTGGCCTTGAAGTACGAGATCGACTCAATGGGGGCGCCCAGGGTGGTCGCCAAGGGCGCCGATGAAGTCGCGTTCCGCATTCGCGAGGTTGCCAATGAGAACGATGTGCCGATCGTCGAGAACCCGCCGCTTGCCCGCGCGCTGTTCAGCACGGCGGACATCGACGACGAAGTTCCGCCGGAACAATACAAGGCCGTGGCGGAGGTGATCAGCTATGTCTTTCAGCTCAAGAACAAGCCGTTGGGATAGACTAGGACGGCGGAGCCGCGTGATGCGTGAGGATAATGGCGTTATCGCCTGATATCGGGTCGTGGATCGCGCTGGCGCTAGTGGTGGCGTTGGCCGCCGCTCTATGGCGCGCGAGTCTATTGTCCCGACGATTGTCCAAGGCAAGCGCGCGAAACAAGGATCCCGGTGATGTCGCGCTTTCCGGCGCAAGCGAGCCGGTCGGGGGCGGGACGCCCGTGTCGCCCGGTTCCGGAATCGATCACATGCCGCTTCCGGTTTGCGTTTTCACCCCCGAGGGACGGGTGGCGGGGGTGAACGAGGCCTTCATGGAGTGGCATGGCGGCGCGCGGGTGAAAGGCTTGCCAGAAAATTCAAAGGCGGTTGCGCGCCTTAGGTTGCTCATTTCCCGATTGTTGATCGATGGCGAGGGCCTGGATGGTTTACCCGGCGGGGACGGGCTCACCGTTGACCTGGAAGCCGCGGATGGTCGCGCCGACCGATTTTCGGCCCGATTTTCGGCGCTGGGTTTCGAGAGCGGAACGCGGCTTTGTGTTCTCTCGCCAGTACTCGATACCGGCAATGCCGATCCCTTGAGCGCTTTTCTGGACGAGGCGCCGTTTGGGGTTGTTCTGATGGAGCCTGGCGGGACGATTTCCGCCGCTAATCAGGAGATGGGGCGATTGCTGGATGATGTCGGTGGCACGCTGGTCGGCCGGGACTTCGCCACCCTTGTCCGGGCCTCGGATCGATCCATGCTCGCGTCGCTGATTGCCGACGCGGTCGGTAATGGCCGGGCGGAAGGTGAACTGGCGCTTGCCGATACCGATACCGATGGCGAAGGGCGGTTCGTATCCGCCGTCTTGCATGCTGTTCCCGATCCCGAGCGTCGAGTGAGTTCGGGCGGCGAGGCGGAGGGAATCGTTGTCTATCTCGTTGATGTGTCCAGTCGGCGCGAGCTTGAGGAACGCATGATCCAGTCGCAGAAAATGCAGGCCGTCGGTCAGCTGGCGGGCGGGATCGCGCATGACTTCAACAACCTGCTGACAGCCATGAGCGGCTTCTGTGATCTTCTTCTGGCACGGCATCGATCCGGTGACCCCTCTTTCGCGGATATCATGCAGATCCGGCAGAACGCGAATCGGGCGGCCAACCTGGTTCGTCAACTCCTGGCCTTCTCGCGTCGCCAGGCCCTGAACGCGCGGGTTGTCGATGTGACCGAAACATTGGCGGATCTGTCGCATCTTCTCAGACGCCTGATCGGAGCGGATATCGATCTCAGAATGAACCATGGGCGGGGTTTGAAGCCGATTTTGGTTGATCAGAGCCAGTTGGAGCAAGTGCTGGTCAATCTGATCGTGAACGCGCGAGACGCGATGGACGGATCGGGCGTTATCCAGGTCAGAACCTATAACGTGCGGGTTGACCGCCCGCTCCGCCGGCGAGACGAAACCGTGCCCGCTGGTGACTACGTCCTGATCGAAGTCGGCGATTCGGGCGTCGGCATCCCCGAGGAAAATCTCGATCGTGTCTTCGAGCCGTTCTTCTCCACCAAGGAAGTCGGGGCGGGAACCGGGCTTGGTTTGTCGACGGTCTATGGAATCGTCAAGCAGACCAACGGCTTTGTCTTTCTGGACAGCGTTGTGGGGGAGGGCGCGACTTTCTCGATCTATCTGCCGGCTCATGATGGTAGCGTCGAGCGCGAGGTGGAACCCGGCGCCGCCATGGCGATTGGCGGCGAGGTCGAAGGCGATCTCACCGGGACCGGAACGATTCTCTTGGTCGAGGACGAAGACCCGGTTCGTCTGTTCGCGGCCCGGGCTCTTCGGGGCAAGGGGTATACGGTGCTTGAGGCGCGCACCGGGGAGATCGCTGTTTCGATGATGCGGGACGGCGCCGAGAGGATCGATCTCCTGATCACCGACGTCATGATGCCCGGAATGGACGGGCCTAGTCTCATCCGGGAGTCGCGCGAAATCGGGTTGAAGGTGCCGATGATCTGCATTTCCG
>JADHLJ010000348.1 GCA_016780745.1 Alphaproteobacteria bacterium
CGGTTGGCCCGCACACGCTGAAACTGGCGGGCGAGGTCTGCGATGGCGTGCGGCTGCACCCGTTCTGCACCCGCGCCTATCTCGAGGAAGTGGCGATGCCCAGGATCGCCGAGGGCCTTGCGATGTCGGGCACGCCGCGCGAAGCGTTTCAGGTCACCGGTGGCGGCTTCATTGCAACCGGTGAAACCGACGCGGAAGTGCACGAAGTCGCGGAGTGGGTGCGCTATCGGATTGCGTTCTATGGCTCCACGCCGAGTTATTGGCCAGTCTTCGAGCATCACGGTTTTGGCGATCTCGGGCGTAAGCTCAACCGCATGACGAAGGAAGGCAAGTGGGACGAGATCGCCGGCGAGATTTCGGACGACGTATTGCGGCTATTCGCGGCGATCGGGCGTTACGATGAACTGCCCGGCTTGATTGAGGCGCGCTTCGGTGGTTGCACCGATATGATCTATGCCAGCACCTCGTCCGATATTCGCCCCCAGATCCCGTCCGACGTGCTTCAGGACATCCAGAGGATTGACACATCCTTCAAGGGCTTTCGCGCGACATGGTGACGGCGGTGAGCGATATCACTCTCGCCTCGATTCTGGCGGCGCGACGTGCGATCGCGGGGACCGCCATCGAGACACCGTTGGTGCCGTCGCCCTATCTTTCGAGTGTCGCCGGACACGAAATTCTCCTGAAAATGGAGATGACCCAGCCGATCGGGGCCTTCAAACTCAGGGGCGCGGCGAACGCTATTTTCGCGCTTCCCGACGATGTCGCCGGCGTGACCTGTTGCTCCACCGGTAATCACGGACGCGGCGTCGCCTTCGCGGCTCGGGAGCGTGGGCTGCGCGCGGTGATCTGCATGTCGAAACTGGTGCCGCGAGCCAAGATTGACGGCATCAAGGCGCTTGGCGCCGAGGTACGGATCATCGGTGCCTCCCAGGACGAGGCCCAATTGGAATGCGATCGGCTGGTGGGCGAGGAGGGGTTGGTCGACATCTCACCCTTTGACACGCCGCCGGTGATCGCCGGGCAGGGGACCATCGGCGTGGAACTGATGGAACACCGCGCCGACCTCGCCACCGTGCTGGTCCCGCTGTCGGGCGGTGGGCTCGCGGGCGGGATCGCCCTTGCGGTCAAGACCATGAGTCCGAGAACCCGGGTGATCGGAATATCCATGGACCGAGGGCCGGCCATGGTTGAGTCCATGCGCGCCGGTAAGCCGGTTGACGTGGAGGAGCTGCCGAGCCTGGCGGACTCGCTGGGCGGTGGTATCGGTCTGGAGAACCAATATTCCTTCGCGCTGTGTCGTGATTACCTGGATGGCACGATCCTGGTGAGCGAGGCGGAGATCTATCGCGGCGTGCAGGCGCTGTATTTTGAGGACCGGTTGGTTTGCGAAGGCGGCTCGGCGGTGGGCGCGGCGGCGCTGTTGGCGGGTAAGCTCGACGACTTGGAGGGGCCGACGGCGATGATTATCTCCGGGCGGAACATCGACATGAAATTGCACGCCGATATTATCCAAGGGCGCGATGTCGTTCTCGGCGATCTGACCCTGCCGGGTAAACCCTACGCCCGCCGAGAACCAGATTAACGCTCGGCGCCAGCCGGTGGCGGGGCATCGGCGTCGAGGGTCGGCAGAACCGCGCCGGCGACCGCGCGACGCTCTTCCGGGTTTAGCGGCTCGGGCCGGTCATCGGCCACCCGCACGGTGACCTCGCGATGGGCGAACTTGATGCCGTTCTCGGCGAAGAGTTCCTGAATCCGGGTATAGACCAGCTTGCGCACCATGAATTGATCGCCGGGCTTGGTCATGAACTTCACCCGGATGATCATTGCCGAATCTTCCATCTTGAAGACGCCCTGGGATTTCAGCGGCTCCAGGAATTTGTCCCCGAGTTCCGGATGCTCCTGCAATTCCTTGCCGAGATTCTTGATGAGTTTGCGGACCTTCTCGACATCCGTGTCATAGGTCACCCGAAGCGGCAGCTTCATCATCACCCAGTCGCGGGAATAGTTCGTCAGATGCCGGATCTCGCCGAAGGGGATCGTGTGCAGTGGTCCCAAATGATGACGCAATTGCATCGAGCGGATGGAGATCTTCTCGACGGACCCCTTGACGCTTCCAAGATCGATGTACTCGCCGCGGCGGAACGCGTCGTCGATCAGGAAGAAGGCGCCGGAGAACACATCACGGATCAGGCTCTGCGCGCCGAACCCGATGGCGAGCCCGATCACGCCCGCCCCGGCGAAGAGCGGGCCGATATCAATTCCCATTTCCGAGAGGATCACCATGCCGGCGATGACGACGATCACGCCGAGCAGGAAGTTCCGGAAGATCGGCAATAGCGTCGCGAGCCTCGTGGCCCCGACCGCGCCACCTTCATCGCCGCGTTCGGCCTCGACCATGCCGCCCGTCTCCTCGGCGATCGCCGCGTCGATGCTCACTTTGACCGCCTGATAGGCGATGTAGGAGATGAAACTGATCAGCACGATCTCGGTGGCGCCACCAAAGATCTTGCCGGTGCCGGCCTGCACGTCCCAGGCTTGAACGATGAACAGAACGACACCCGCGAGGGCGAGCAATGCCGCCGCGTGCTCGGCGAGGTCCTTCAGGCCACCCGAGATCATGGCGGCCGGTTGCGGCTCCGCCTCTGCTAGCGGCGGCGCGCGCCTCGTGAACCAACGCTCAATGACCAACAACGCGATGGCATAAAAGGCGAGCCCGGCGATCCCCGCCAGGATCGGGCCGGCGACCAAACCCATCGGGTTTGGCAACTCCAAGAGCAACCGCACCGCCGTGACGGCCCAAGCCACGAGGAGATAGAGCACCGCCAGGACATGCCAGTTGCGCGCGATCAGTCGCCGCCAGACCGGTGCCTCGACGCGCCTAGCGCCTAGGATCACGCCGGCGATGTCCTCGCGATACCGCGCGGCGAGGATGGAGAACAGGATCGCGGTCACCAAGGTCGCGGAAATCAAGCCGATGGTATGGGCATCGTGCCCGGCCCCGGACATCGCCAGCCACATGCAGATGCCGCCACCGAAGGCCGCGATCCAAGTGACGCCGCGGAACCCGTTCCGAAGCCCGATCGCCGCGTTATCTCCCAGTCGGACCAGACGGTGTGACGGGGTGTCGGGCGCGAACAGCGCCTGGAAGATGATGAACAGGAAACCCGCGAAACCGCTCCAGATGATCACCAGCGTGCCGGTGACGCGCATTGGCTCGCCGCCGATATGAACCGCGATTAGCAGAATGCCCGCCACGGCGAGCTGAACCGCTAGTCCCACCGATTGCATGATCGCGCGGGTTCCCAGATAGGAGATCTTCTCGGCCCGGCTCGCCGGCTCGGGGTTGAACAGATACATGAACCGAGCCCGGCCCCAGTTGTCCAAACCGCGTCGCGCCAGGCCGCCGACGAAGAGATAGAGCGCGGCCAACAGGATCGCCATGGCCGGCCAGGACATTCCCATGCCCGGGTCGTTGCGTCGGATCGCCGCCGCGACCTCTCCCGGAAAATCTGGCACTCCGGCCAGCACCTTCAGAAACCGGTCGCGCACGCGAGCCGCTTGATGTTGAAGCGCGGTCCCGCTCAGGAGGATATTGTCCTCCGCCGGTGGCGGCGCCTTGGTGCTCTCCGGGGGCACCAGGACCACGCGATAGCCTTGGTCACGGGCCGCCTCGACAAGGGATTCGAGCGTGCTTGTGTCGGTTTGCCGCGACGCCTGGTTCGCCGCGCCCGCGGAAACTTGCGCCGCGACGCCGTTCATTCCGCCCGAAGCCATGAAGAGGCCAAGAACGAGGATCAAGGAACCAAACAGTGCCGCGCGCATCCAAGCTCTCCCGATCAAGCACTCCCAATCAAGTGCTGGAGGACGCTATAAGACATAGTGGGGGAGATCAACCGAACCCGTGGTGGGCGTCCTCGGGGTTTCGCCCGGTTGTTTTATTGGTCCAGGCGGCGTGCTAGATCACGACGGAGTGATCCCATTCGGATCTGAAAGTGTTGGCGGGGTTGGGTATGCAGTTCAGGAGCTTGGAATATGGCGATGAGCCGAAAAGCGAAACGCCTTTCAGGATCTTCGCCGCGCTTTTGCATCGTACCCTCGGAGATTTCACCGACCAGCTCTTGTTCGCCGCCTCGGTCGCGGAGATGTTTCCCGAGGCGCGATTGGATGTCTGTTTTCGTCCCGACCGACCTTTCAAGCCGGAGATAGTAAGTCTCGCGCCCCAAGTGACTAGTAGCTGGGAAACAAAGAACCGGATGCCGATCGATCTGTTCGATACCGCCGGAATGCGGCCTATTGTAGGCCCCGAGGCGTGGTACGTCGCGGGATGTGACGCGCCGGACCTTGTGCTGACCCCGTCAATGTGCGAGCGGGAGAAGCTTGGTTATTTCGAACCCAGCGCCCGTTTCCGAATACCGGGGAGTGATCACTGGGACGCGCGACTGCGCGATGCCGTGGGAGATGGGGGATTCTGTATTCTTCATTATCGCGAGGCCGGCTACGAGTTCAGCCAGGCGGGAACAACCCGGAACATCGACACCTGGGAGGTTGAGCCGGTGGTGGATGTGCTCTTGCGTCAAGGAGTCCGCGTGGTGCGTATCGGACACCCGGAGATGGCGCCGCTACGGCAACGCGATGGCTATGTCGATCTTTGTGCCGCGCCGTTCATGCTGCAGGCCTGCGCAATCAGTCACGCCCGCTTTTTCATGGAGGTATCACCCTCCGGTCCTTATGCGATCGCCAACGGATTCGGTGTCCCGATGGCGCGGTGCAATGCCCTTATTCCGAGCGGGCCCTCGACACCGGACAGCATTGTCCTCGCGCGCCCCGTCCTGGATGGCAAGGGGAAGAACGTAACCGCTGATATCGTGGCCGGGGGCCTCAACCCCATTCAATTCATCACGGACAACTCGGACCATCGACTGGGCGCCAACTCGATCGAGCAGATCGCCTCGGTCGCCGCCGACCTGATCGCCGCGACCGAGGCCGTGAGCGGGTGGCGCGGGCAACCGGTCGAGGCTCCGGACGACGCGGTCGAGCCCCCCTTTACATGGCCGATCCCCAAACGCGCGCGGCATCGCATCGCGGTTTAACGGAGCGCGCGCCACACCCCCGCGTCGATGAAAGCGGGGGCTCGTATCGTTGAAAGTCGGGGTTAATCGGAAACATTAGGGACGTGTTGGCCAATCTTCTGGTGTTGCGCCACGCCGACAATGCATGATCATGAAAATCAAACCATACCGCTCCTCGCGGCGAAACGGAGACCGACAATGAAACTCATGGGCGACAAAGTCCTGGTTACGGGCGCGCAACAGGGGATCGGACGGGCCATGGCGCTTGGTTTCGCCGAGGCGGGCGCCGATGTCGCGGTGAACTGGCATGATGATCAAGCCAAGGCCGAGGGGGTCGCGGAGGAAGTGCGCGCGCTTGGCCGCCGCGCGGTGCTGGTAAAGGGCGACGTCTCGGTGGTCGCGGATTGCCGGCGCATCGTGGATGAGACCATTGCCGAACTGGGTGGGCTGGAGATCCTGGTGAATAACGCCGGGATGTTCCCCCGGGTGCCGTTCCTGAAGATGGAGGAGACGGACTACGATTTTGTCCTCGACATCAATCTGAAGGGGACGTTCTTCTG
>JADHLJ010000349.1 GCA_016780745.1 Alphaproteobacteria bacterium
TCGTTCGGTATCGGCGCGCGCCGATGTGCCGAGCAAGGCCAGACGCTCCACCCGCGCCGGCGCTTGACGCATGATCTCCAGCGCCACGTATCCGCCCATGGAAAACCGGCGAGCGAAAAGCGTTCGGGCAATTCCGCCAGAACCAACCGGGCGAGTTCGGCGATGGTGTCATGGGTTGCGAGATCCGGGGCGACGATGTCGACGGTCTTGCCCAAGGCGGCGGTCTGGTGTGACCAAAGTGCCGCGTCGCAGAGCAAGCCCGGCAGAAGCGCCAGTGTCGGTTTTGTCATCTATTGGTCCATTTCGCGACATATTCGCCACCTCATGGGCAAAAATGCCACAGTTTCGAGGATTAACCTTCCCCATTTTTGTCTTCGTCGTTGACTTGCCTCATCCAATATCTGATAATCCGGCCTTGAGTTGAACCGTGCAATCGTTACTGCCCAAGGGGCTCGAACGAACTTTGACATTTTCCGACCTTGGCCTGAGTGAGCATGTCGTTGGCGCCGTTGCCGACGCCGGGTACGAAAAACCGACACCGATCCAGGAACAAGCAATCCCCGTTGTCCTCATGGGCCGGGATGTTCTTGGCGTGGCGCAAACCGGTACCGGTAAGACGGCGGGTTTCACGCTCCCCATGATCGACATACTGGCGTCCGGCCGCGCCAAGGCGCGCATGCCGCGATCATTGATCCTGTGTCCGACGCGGGAACTAGCGGCCCAAGTCGCGGACAATTTCGAGACCTACGGCAAGAACAACAACCTGACCATGGCCCTGCTGATCGGCGGCGTCGCCTTCGCCGAGCAGACCCAGAAGCTGGATCGCGGCGTTGATGTGCTGATCGCCACGCCGGGCCGCCTGCTCGATCATTTCGAGCGTGGCAAGGTTCTGTTGAACGATGTGAAGATCCTGGTGATCGACGAGGCCGACCGGATGCTCGACATGGGTTTCATCCCGGATGTCGAGAATATCGTCGCCAAGCTGCCGCGGATCCGCCAGACCCTGTTCTTCTCGGCGACCATGGATAAGGGCATTCGCAAGCTCGCCGATGCCTTCCTGATGAACCCGAAGGAAATCTCGGTCGCGCCACCCGCCAGCACCGCCGACACGGTCGAACAGCATATCGTTCACACCACCATCCGTGAAAAGCGCGACGTGCTGCGCTCGCTGATCGAAAGCGAGGAAGTCGCCAACGCGCTGATCTTCTGTAACCGCAAACGTGATTGCGGTGTCGTGCATCGCTCTCTCGTTCGTCATGGCTATGACGCGGTGGTCCTGCACGGCGATATGTCTCAGCCGGCGCGGACCGAGACGCTCGCCAAGTTCAAGGCCGGTGAAGCGCGTTTGCTGGTGTGCAGCGACGTTGCCGCCCGCGGCCTCGATATCGCCGGGCTGAGCCATGTCTTCAACTTCGATGTTCCGACCAATGCCGAGGACTATGTCCACCGGATCGGGCGGACCGGTCGCGCCGGCAGGGGCGGACGGTCGTTCACCATCGCCACGTCGGAAGATGGTAAATACGTCCAAGCGATCTCCAAGCTGATCAAGAAGTCCATTGAAGTGGTCGAGATCGCGGGTCTGACCCGTAAGACCGGCCTGGACACCTCCGCCGCGCAAACGACAGGTGACGAGGCTTCTGGAGAAGAAACCAAGAAACGCCGCGCGCCGGCCAAGCGGGGCCGTGGATCACGGAGCCGCGGCAAGGACGAGGGCGAAACCTCGACCCAGGAGGCCTCGGCTCAGGAGACCTCGTCCCAAGCGGACTTGGCCAAGTCGGAGCCCAAAACCGCGGATCCGGCGGAACAGCCGCAGCCCGAGACCGCTTCAGCGGACGAAAAGCCGCGCCAACGCTCGCGCCGGCAACCTCGCGAAGAGAGTCAATCCGGAGGATCGGGCCGCCGCTCTCGTGGCGAGCGTGTCTATCCCGGCGAGAAGGTACCACCGCCCGTGCCGGCCAACGCGCCGACCAAGGGCATGGGCGATCACGTCCCCGCCTTCATGATGCGGCCCGCGCGCTCCAGCGTCGCCTGACCCGTCGACGGGAATAGCCCGCGCCTCCGTCCTTCCCGGATATCCATCACGCCACGTAATCGGCTATACTGCCCCGTGACTTGAACCGCGCGACCGGAACGGAGGCGAACAGTCCATGCAGACCATTTTCGTCCAGGTGAAATGCGAACTCGGCGAGGCCTATCACGTCGCCGACGCCGCCGCGCAGGATGTCGAGGGCATCTCCGAGGTCTACTCCACCTCCGGGCAATACGATCTGATGATGAAATGCTATCTGGCGGATGGCGAGGATATCGGCCATTTCGTGACCGAGAGGATCCAGCGCCTGGCGGGCGTGAAGGACACCTTCACCATCATCACCTTCAAGGCCTTTGGCTAGCCGGCCTTCAAGAATCGGGTTCGGCGTCACCGCGCGCCAGCCGTAGCGCGTCGGTCAGGATATCCATGTCGCCGACCTGATTGGCCAGGATCAGAATGAGCCGGGCATTGAGCTGTCGGCTTTCCTCGTCCGAGAGACCACGATGGGTCTCGATCAAGGCCTCGTAGAAATCATCCGGTCGGGCGATGCGAAGGTCGGTTTCAAGCTTTTCCGTCATGCCGCCATCCCCTCGCTGCCCGTCCTCGCGCCAATCGATCGCGCCAAGGCGCTCCGCATCTCGTCAATCGTTGGTGGCGACTTCCACCGCGCCGCGACGTGCTGGTCGGGTCTGACCAGATAAACGGTTCCCGCCGCCGCGCCCCAACGCTCGAACGCCAAACCTGTTGTATCCACAAGACCGTCCTTGTCGTTCACGGCCTCGTCAGGCACGACGACAAAGCTTTCGACAAAGGGATGCAGCCTCCCGAGCTCCTTGGTGAGCGTCGCGACGCCCGCGCCATCTCCAGCGCCGCCGGCGAAGCACAGGGCGACAAACCGCCGGCCCAGCTGTTTCAGCAACCAGCCGCTTTCCCCATCGATCGCGACGGGCGCATCCGGCGCGGGACTTCCAGGCGCTGGTCCCCTGCCTTCGAAATGATCCCTGTCCAGCGTTGTCAACGGCGTCGCCGCATAGTGATGCGGCAGCGAGAGACGCCCGCTATTCACCAGGGCGCGGGCGAACGGAACTTGCTCGGACAAAGATAGAACCGCCTGGCGGAAATCCGCGCTGACCTGGTTTTTGGGCGTCATGAAATCGGTGCTGCGCGAGGAGTTCAGGATATTCTCGTCCGCCGCCGGCACGCGCTCGGCATCGTAGCTGTCCAGAAGCGCGTCCGACGCCTCGCCCTTGAGAACCAGGGCGAGCTTCCAGACGAGATTATCGATGTCCTGAATGCCGCCATTGCCGCCGCGCGCGCCGAAGGGGCTGACCACATGAGCGGCGTCGCCGACGAAAAACACCGGGCCGTGGCGGAACCGTTCGATGCGCCGGCAGGTGAAGGTATAGACACTGATCCACTCCAGGGTGAAATCCAACTCCCCGCCGATCATCCGCCGGATGCGCGGGATCACGCGCTCGGGCTTGGCTTCCTCGACCGGATCGGCGTCGGGACCGAGTTGCAGATCGACGCGAAAGATACTGTCGGGCTGACGATGCAAAAGCGCCGATTGGCCGCCATGGAACGACGGCTCGAACCAGAACCGCCGCTCCATCGGGAAATCCGCCGTCATCCTGATATCGGTGATCAAAAAGCGTTCCTCGAAGGTCCGCCCCGTGAACGCCAGCCCCATGGCCCGGCGGATCGCGCCCCGCACCCCATCGGCGGCGATCACGTGATCCGCCTGGATGCGATACTCACCCTCAGGCGTTTCCACCGTCAGCAGCGCGCCGCCCGCATCCAGGATCTCGATCCCGGTCACCGCGTTTCGCCAGCGAAGCTCGGTCTTGCCAAGCTCGGTGATCCGGTCGATCAGGTATTCCTCGACATAGTATTGCTGCAGATTGATGAAGGCGGGCATCTTGTGCCCCTCCTCCGGCAACAGGTCGAAGTTGTAGATCTCACGCTCGCCGCGATAGACCCGCCCGCGTTGCCAGACCACGCCCTTATCGACCATGCGGTCGGCGACACCGCTTCGGTCGAAGATTTCGAGCGTGCGCTTGGAGACACAGATCGACCGGCTTCCCCTGGACACCGTGTCATCATCGTCCAGCACGACGGTCTCGACGCCGAGGCCGGCGAATTCCAGGGCGGCTGAAAGACCGACGACACCGCCGCCGACAATGACCAGCGGCAAGCGCTCAACCGCACCGTCATCCAAGGCCTTGGGGCGCCGAAACGGATATTTCGGATAGGTATAGCTCTGCTGGACACTCACCTCGGCCATGGCGGCGCTATCCACCAGGGCTCAGGATACGGCGCGCCGGACGCTGTTTGTCTGACCGAGACGGATCGCCGGGATCGCCATGGAAACCGCCGCCTGGGCCGGATCGACCACCGCGATCCCCAGCTTCTCCTCCAGCGGTTCGCGATATCGGGCCATGCCGGCGCATCCCATGACCAGGACATCGGCGCCCTTCTCGTCACGCAGGGTCTCGCCCACCTTGGTCATCCGCGCGAAGGTCCGGTCCTCGTCCGCGAGTTCGGTGACCCCGAGGCCGATCGCCATATCGCCGGCGAGCCGCGATTCCAGCCCGAGCGAGCGGATATAGCGGATATGTCTTGGAATGGACTTGTCCAGGATCGCGATCACGCCGAACCGACTGCCGAGCGACAGGGCCGACAGAATACCACTCTCGGCGATACCGAAGACCGGTTTGCGGGTCACCTCGCGGGCCGCGAACATGCCGGGATCGGAAAAGCACGCGATCACGAAGGCGCCCGCGTCATTGTCGCGCGCTTGGATGATGCGGCAGATATGGGCCGAGACCTGATCCACATGCTGTTGGTTCTCGATACCCGGCGGGCCGTCGGGATTGGTCACGCTTTCGATTTCCGGACCACCCTCAAGGCGTAGCGGATCGAGGGCCCGGTCCATCGCCTCGGTAACCACCTCGGTGCTGTTCGGATTGATGACGATGACGCGGTCGGTCATGGCGCGGCCTTCCGGTTGTTAATCCGCGAGCCCCTTGCTCGCGATTTCGTAGACATCCTTGGACAATCCCGGCGTTTCGGCAACCCTGGTCAGCTGTTCGATCATCAGCGCGCGGCGTCCCTCGTCATAGCGGCGCCAGCGGGTAAGCGGTTGCACCAGCCGGGCGGCGACCTGGGGATTGATCTTTTCCAGCTCCAGCACCCTGTCGGCGAGGAAGCGATACCCCTGCCCATCGGCGGCATGAAAGCGCACGGGGTTACCCGACGCGAAGGCCCCGACGACCGCACGCACGCGATTGGGGTTGCCGATGTCGTAGCCCGGATGCTCGAGCAGCCCACGCACCCGGTCCAGCGTGTCCGGCAAACTCGACATCGCGGTTAGCGAGAACCATTTATCCAGTTCCATGGGCCGGTCTTGCCAGCGGTCGTGGAACATCGCCATGGCCGTCTCGCGCTCCGGGCAAGCCTCGGCGTTCAACGCGTTCAGCCCGCCCATGACCAGGGTCATCGACGCCCCGTCATCAACCTGTTGCTTGGCCAGTTCCAGGCCTTCGGGGCGGCCGCTGGAGGCGAGATAGAGAAG
>JADHLJ010000350.1 GCA_016780745.1 Alphaproteobacteria bacterium
ATGAGACAAGCGGCGCTTTTCATGCGGCCAGATCGTGTGGTTTCATCTGATTTTCCCTGACCTAGGCTGGGGTTTTGTATCGGTGGCGGGCGACCAGTGTCAACGGCGGAGCAAAAACCAACCAGTTGGCGGCGCAAAAGTCTGCCACTTTGGGATGCCATGATCTGAGGCGGGAAAAGGGGTGAGCGCCTTGGTGCGCGCGCTCCCCAAATAGCTGGCGTGTACCAAGGCGCTTTGGCCCGCGAGGGCCAATCTTGACGGGCGGATTTTATGCTTTGGGTTTTGTCTTTCGAGCCCGGCTCTGGGCGAGGCGATAGCTGTCGCCGTTCATTTCCAGGATGCTGACATGGTGGGTCAGGCGATCGAGTAGCGCGCCGGTGAGCCGTTCGGATCCGAACGTCTCGGTCCATTCGTCGAAAGGCAGATTGCTGGTGATCAGGGTTGCGCCACGTTCGTAACGTTGCGAGACCAGCTCGAACAGCAGCTCCGCGCCGGTTTTGCTGAGCGGGACGAAGCCGAGTTCGTCCCCTCTCGCGCATGTAGGCATGCGCTGCCGGGCAGCGGATGATCAGTAACTTGTAGTTTGCCATCTGCTTTTGCAGGCGTACCAGCCGCCGCTCATCGCGAGCCTCCATCATCTCATGCACCAGGGCGGCGGCGGTGGTGAAGCCAACCGACAGGCCCTTCTGGCACGCCGCCAGCCCCAGGCCCAGGGCGACATGGGTCTTGCCGGTGCCGCTCGGGCCAAGGGCGATAACGTTCTCGCGCCGGTCGATCCATTCACACCGTGCCAGTTCCAGCACCTGCATCTTGTTCAGGGCCGGGATCGCCTTGAACTCGAAGCTGTCCAGGCTTTTGGCGGTCGGGAACTTCGCGGCCTTGATCCGGCGCTCGATCATTCGGCGCTCTCGATCAATCAGTTCCAGTTCCACCAGCCGGGCGAGGAATTGCACGTGGTCCCGCCCTTCGGCCGCACACTGACGGGCCAGCTTCTCGTATTCCCGCAGGAAGGTCGGCAGCTTCAGCATCTTGAGGTGAAGGTCGGAGGTTCAAGCCCAGCGACGCCAAGCGACGTCTCGAGACGCTCGTAATTTTTCCTGTCAACATTGACAAGCACTGGAATTTTCAAATCGTCGCTTACGCAGCTTCGAAAACGGAGACGGTTAAATCCCAGGCCCCTTCCCTCCGCCAGCTCTATTCGATACACACCGTCGCCGGCCAACCCGGCGCGCGAACTTCGTCGCTCCTATCTTTCCTTGAGGATGGTGTCCGCGATCTTCTCCGCGGTCATGATCGTCGGGAAGTTGGTATTGGCCGAGGGCACAACCGGGAAGATCGAAGCATCAACGACCCGCAGCCCCGCGACACCGCGCACCCGCCCTTGATTGTCGGTGACTGCCATCGGGTCGTCATCGGCGCCCATGCGACAGGTACAGGACGCATGCCAAACCCCGACGGCGGCCTTTCGAATGAAGGCTTCGGCCCGATCATCGTCTTGGCAAACCTCGTCCAAGGCGAAATCCTCCATGAGAAAATTCTCGATCAGATAGTCCCGCAGGAATTTTGGCCCATCTAGAAGCCGCGCCGCGATACCGGTGAGAATTTTGTTCTTGGTGGTAATCGCGCCGACCTGCCGGACCTTGTCGGAATAGGCCGCCGGAAAGGGATTGCTGGTCACGGCCTGCATCGCCGGGTCCGCGTATAACGGCGCCAGCTTACGGATCGCGTCCATCAGGCGATCAAGATCCCGGCGATCCGACAACAGGTTGAAATCCACTGACGGCTCGTCGTTCCAGCGCGGCGAGTTCAGTTTGACCTCGCCGGTTTCCGAGAAGGTCTTGTTCACGAATACCAGGAAAGCGCCGATCTGCTCCCCGACGCTGTGCCAGGAATTCTTTGACGTGCAGACGACGAACATGTCGCCCGCGGGCGCGCCGCCGATCCTCGAAGAGTAGCGCATGCCAAGATGCATATGCCGGCGCGAGAGTTCGTTTCGAACCCGGGCCTTCGGTTTCAGATAAGAGGCGATGGCGATCGAGGGATGATCCATCAGGCGCTGCCCGACGCCGGCGAGCGCCTGGCGAACCGGAATACCCATATCGCGCAAATGGCCTTCGGGGCCAATGCCCGCCCGCATCAGATGCGCGGGCGAATGGATGGCACCCGAGCACAGGATGACTTCACGGCCCCGAAACTGCTCGGGCTTGCCGTTCACCAGGGCTTTCACGCCAACACAGCGCGTGTCCTCGAAAAGCAGTTCGGTAACCGCGGTTCGCGTGGAAATCCTTAGGTTCTCCCGCTTGCGCACATCGGCGTTCAGGTAACCCATCGAGGCCGACACCCGTTTCTCGTCGAGATTGGAGATGGTGATCGGGAAAAACCCGTCCTCGAAGAAGCCGTTCTGGTCGGGCAGGTATTTGTACCCCGCTCGCTTGAAGGTCTCGAGGATCGCCTTTGAATGCCCGGACCAATGCGCCTCGGGAACCCGGCGGACCGGAATCGGCCCCTCCCCGCCATGCCACTCGTCCTTGACGTCCTGATCGGATTCCAGCTTTTTGAAATACGGCAGTACGCTGTCCCAATTCCAGCCCTCGGCGCCGCGCGCTTCCCAGTCGTCATAATCCGTGGGGGCGCCTCTATTCGCCATTTGGCCATTGATGGAAGACCCACCACCCAAAACCCTGGCTTGCTCATATTTGCGCAGCGGCGGTTTCGGCGCGTCCTTGTCATTGTGGGAAATGACCTCGGTCGTGACCTTCAACTCAGACCAGATAAAACGGTCGTTCAGATAGGCCGTGCCGGGATAGGAATCCAGGATCTCCTCTGGCACCTTTTCCGGCGGCGTATCCTCTCCGGCCTCGCAGACCAGCACCTGGTTCGAGCCCCGCGCCGACAGACGGTTCGCCAAGACACTACCCGCCGACCCGCCGCCAACGATGATGTAATCGAATTCCACAACGCACTCCCATTAAGGCGAGATAGACACTCAATTCTAGGTTTTCGCGTTCACCTGGAAAACCCACCGTTCCTACAACGGACGGGCGAGATGCCAATCGGTGACACCCTGATAGGCATGCCCGACCCGCATGAGAAGCGGATCATTCCACCAGGCGGCTTCCAGCTGCAATCCGATCGGCAAGCCGTCGGAGCTGAAGCCACAGGGTACCGACAGGCCCGGCAATTGGGCAAAGGCGCCGGCATAGGTGTTGCGGGTGCAGCCCTTGGTCGCCTCGATCAGCGATTTGTCATCCGCGATTGGCGGCACCAGGGTCGGCAGGGTGGGCGACAGCAGAACATCGATCTCGCCGAACAACCGCGCCATATCCAGTCGCCAGGCCTCGCGCGCGCGCATGGCCTTGGCATAGTCGACGGCGGTGAAAGTGTGGCCGTGGGAAAGGCGGTCGCGCACCCCGTCGGAGAACTTTTCGGGATGTCGGCTAAGGCGCTCGGAATGGAATGCCAACGCGTCGGAGAAGATCATGATCGTCGCCCAGTGCTGCATCTCGCCGGCGCCGGGAACATCCACCTCAACCAGGGTCGCGCCCAGGCTTTCCAGCACTGCCGCCGCCTTGCGGGCCGCGGCATCGATCTCGGGATGGCAGTCCTCGAAATAAAAGTTACGGGGAATGCCGATCCGTACCCCCTCGATACCGTCGTTCAGGGTCGGCAGGAAGTTCTCGAGCGGGCGATTCGCCGAATAGGCGTCGCGTCCGTCATATCCAGCGATCACCGCGAAGATCCGCGCAACATCCGCGACCGAACGGGCCATCGGACCGATCGTGTCGAAACTGGCGCTGACCGGTGTCGAGCCGTGATTGGGGACCCGGCCATGGGTGGGCCGCAAGCCGCTGATCCCATTGATCGAAGCCGGCAGGCGCACAGATCCGCCGGTATCCGAGCCGAGCGCGCCGACGCACATATCGGCGGCCACCGCCGCTCCGGACCCGCCGCTGGAACCGCCGGGTATCCGGTCGGTGTTCCAGGGATTGCGGCAGGGCGGCGAGACCGTGTTGTCCGAACGAATGCCGAAGGCGAACTCATGCATCGTCGCCTTGCCGACCATCACCGCCCCGGCCCGGGCCAGTCGCTCGACCACCGGGGCGCTCTCGTTCGGGACATGATCAGCGAAAAACGCCGAGCCGGCGGTGGTTCTGACGCCCGCCGTCGCGATGTTGTCCTTGATGGCCATCGGCATGCCGTGCAGCAGGCCGAGCCAACGCCCTTCGCTGGCGGCCTTGTCGGCGGCTTCGGCCTGACGCATCGCCTCGTCCGCGGTCACCGTGATCATCGCGTGGACTTTATCCTCGCGCGTGGAGATCGCCTCGAGGCAGGCTTGGGTCGCGTCACGCGACTGGGTTGGGCTGGTCATAATGGTCTTTCCCCTCAATCCTCGGCGGAACGCGACGGCATTCTCGGCTCTCGAAGAAACTGAGTTAACACCGCGACGACGACCGGAACCACCGCTAGCGCTAGCAAGGTATCGCCATAATCACCCACGAGATCGAAGGCGATGCCCAGGGGCAACGGTCCGATCGAGGCGCCGACCACGCCGACCATCTGCCCGACGCCCTGAATGCTACCCAGCCGGCGGCGCCCAAAATAGCGCGGCCACATATAACCGAACAAGGTGATGTTGAAGGCGTTGTTGATGCCGAAGATCACACCGTAAAGGATCGCCGTCGGCGGGTTTTCGACAAAGCTCATGCTGGAAAGCGAGGCGCAGACCATCAGCAGCGCGGCGCCGAACACGCGCGGTGTCGGGAAGCGGTCGAGTGCCCGGCCCACGAACGGTTGGGTCGCCACCGCCACGACGGCGGAGAGCGGGAAGATCCAGGCCGCGACCGTCGGGCTTAGCCCCTGATGGGCCAGGATAGGTACTTGAAAGAAATGCAACGCGGTGACCAGCATCGACATGGTGAACAACCCCGCCGCGACGATGTAGAAGGTCGAGGTTCGCAGTGCCTCGCCGAGCGACAAGCCGAAATCGGCGGCGTGCCGGTCCGTCCCGGCTTCATTCTTGATCTCCGCCTTGGCGACACCATCGGGCTCCAGACCCAGCGGTTCCGGCGCGTTATGGACCAGGAAGAAAATCAGCGGCAGCATCAACAACCAGGTCGACGCTCCGATCCAGATCCAGGCCTCGCGCCAACCGACGGTGTTGATCAGCCATTTCGCGACGGGCGGATGGATCGCCATCGAGATCGCGAAGCCCAATAGCATGAGCCCCATCGCGAAGCCGCGCTTGCGGCTGAACCAATGGGAGATGATGTTGGTGCTGTTCAGCATCATCGAGCCCTGGCCGAGAAAGCGTAGAGCGCCAAAACCGAGCGCCAGCCATACCAGCCCCGGCGCGAATCCAAAGGCGACGCAGGCAAAGCCGAGCAGGATCACCACCGTCGTCATGATCCGGCGCGCGCCGTGCCGGTCCACCAAGCGCCCCATGAACGGCAACCCGAAGGCCGCGACCAATGTCGCCAGACCATAGGCCGAACTGATCTCTGTCTTGCCAATGGAAAGATCGCGCGAGATCGGCTCGATAAAGACGCTGAAGATGTGGGATTGCCCGGCCCCACTGGCGAAGATACCGGCGCC
>JADHLJ010000351.1 GCA_016780745.1 Alphaproteobacteria bacterium
TTGAGATCGACCGTGCAAACCCCGCAATTGCGCGCCCGGCAGCCATAACGGAAGGCGAGATCCGGCATCGTCGTTGCCTGGGCCTGGAGCAAGACGTCCAGGATCATCGGCTTCTCGTTCGGCTCGCGGCGTTCGTAGGAGTAGTCGACGATGGCGGTCTCGCCGTCGCGGTGGGTTTCGATCTCTATTTTCATGCGGCTTTCTTCTCCGCGATCGCGGCGTCGTCGGAGCCCGGTTCAATTTCCGGCGCGGCGCCGTCGGGAGTTCCCATGATCGCCTGATAGCGGGCTTCCAGCTTGCGGTCCTTGACGGAGGCGGGGAGGTAGCGGAACCACTTCGATTGCAGGCGCCGCCAATCCTCCTTCACCTTGTAGGAGACCAGTTTCTTGAAGGGTGTGCGGGGCCGCGTCTCCCGGCGCGCGACATAGCCGCCGTTCTCGTCGCGATGCACCACGGTGGAGTAGGGGGTCGAGAAGACCGAGATCTCGCCGCGATCAAGGCGGACATGGCCGCCGAGACTGCCGTCCCGTTCGCCGGCGGCCGCGGCAACCGCTTTACCGGCTTCCAACAGATTGCGCAGCTCCTCGAATTCGATGAAGGACTGATTCCAGGTCGCGTAGCCCGGGATCGCCACGCTATCGAGACGCTCGGTCAAGGAGGCGAAGAGGCCGGCGATACCGGCGATGCCGTCGGCGGTGCGCGCGGGCCCGATGGCGTCCCAGGCCTGTTGCTGCAGCTCTAGCTTGAGGGTTGCCGCCGCGACCGTGCCCACTTGGCCGAACCGCGCGGTGGTCGCCTCGATCAGCGGCGTGAAGGCGTCGTCATCGGCCTTGGCGGTGGAAGCTTTCGCCAAGGCCGTCGCGGCTCGCCCGGCGCGTGCGCCGAAGACCGAGACCTCGGTAAGCGATGTGGAGCCCAACCGGTTGGCGCCGAACAGACCGCCCATGGCCTGGCCCGCCGCGAACAAACCCTTGATGCCGAGCGCGCGCTCGCCATCGCCCTGGCCCTTGACGGCGGCGCCATCGGCATCCGCGCGCAACCCGCCCATATGGTAATGGGCGCTGGGCCGCACCTCCCAGGGCTCCTCGCATTTCGCGACCGGCTTGCTGAACGCTTGCCGCGCGTTGCGATAGGCGGCGGGCAGGCAGGTCTCCAGATAACGCATGAAATACGGGCCGGAGCGGGGCAGCACCTTGTTCCCGGTCATGTCGAGATAGGCCCCACCATTGGGACTACCGCGCCCGTCGGCCACGGCCCGCATGATGGCGGCGGAACATTCGGCGCGGGTGCGCTGATAGACGCTGTCGAGAATGACCTTGCCGTTCTTGTCCCTGAGCACCCCGAGATAGCTGGCGCTGGCCGGCTCGCCCACCAACAATCCCTCATAGGAGGGCGGCGAGGCAATGCAGAACGGGAGAAACTGGCACTGCTCCATATCCACCAGATCCGCCCCGGCGCGGGCCGCGATGGCATAGCTGTCGCCGGTATTGCCGCGCATGGTGTCGGTCTTGGGGAAGAACAACGTCGAGAGCCCGCCCGCCGCGATTACCACGGCGGGGGCACGGACCGCGATCAGCGTGCCGGCCGAGGCGTGATAGATCAGGCCGCCAACCACGCGGCTCTCGGCGTCATCGCCCTCGTCGGTCACCAGATCGAGGAACCAGGCATCCTCGAGATAGTCGACGCCGTTGCCCTGTACCACCGCGTTCCACCCGGCATGCGCGAAGGCAATACCGTGGTTCGGCAACCCGACGGAGCGCCGATGGTTGTGGCCGCCAAAAGCCATCGGTGTCGCTTTCGGGCCGTCCCGATCATGGTCGATTGCGGGACGCAGGCCTTGGGCGCGAAACAGATCGAAAGCGGATTGGCTGTCCTTGGCGAAGGCGTCGGTGATCGATTGAACCGGCAGATTGCCGCCGGCCATGCGGATGTTCTCGGAGAGTGTCTCCTCGGTGTCGTCATCCGTCGCGACGGCGCGGACCGTGGCGTTCCCCTCGGATATCTTGGTGTCGGAGCAACCGACCGGGTCTTTCGAGACCACCAGAACCCGTGCCCCGTCGTCGGCCGCCGCGCGGGCCGCCATGCTGCCGGCTCCGCCCGAGCCAACCACGATCACATCATAGTCCCGCCACTCGACTTCGATCGTCATGCACCTTCTCCCGCAGGGTCGCCCGGAAGCGAAATGACATAGGCGGGTCGGCGGATCAAGAGGAGGGCGTTGACCGATCAAGTAGGCGGGAAATGGGCATTCTGGACCCGCCGCCAACTTCGTGCGTTCATTCAAAATATCGCGCCGACCTTTTGTGCATCCAATTGATTGTTGGATCGCTCACCGTGTAGAGAACGCCGGGTGCATTCCAAGAGATTTACTTCACGAAGCGTTCCGAGGGGCGGGCCAATGACCATCGATATCGACACAGTCGGGCAACGACCCGCCCATTACGACATCGCGGTCGTGCCGGGCGATGGGATTGGCCCGGATGTCAGCAGCGCCGCCGTCAGTGTTTTGAAACACGTGACGGGCAGCGATGTTGACCTCCGCTTTACCTCGTTCGAGGCCGGCGCGGGAACATATACGAGGACCGGCAACGCCTTTCCGGACGAAACCCTGCACGCCTGCAAGGCGGCGCACGCGGTGCTGCATGGAGCGGCCGGTCTACCCGATGTGCTGTATCCCGATGGCACGGAGGCCGGGCAGGATTTCTCCATGCGGATCCGAGCCGCCCTCGACCTCTACGCCAATATACGACCGATCAGGCTGATGGCCGGCGCGCCGCGGCGGCTGGTCGGGGTGAAGCCCGGAGAAATGGACTTTACGATCGTTCGCGAGAATACCGAGGGCCTCTATGCCGCGCGCAATGGGGGCAACATTTTGCGGGGTGAACTCGCGACGGATACATTGGTTGTCACGCGCAAGGGGATAGAGCGGATCGCCCACCGGGCGGCGCGAATCGCGCGAGATGGCAAGGGTGCCCCCGCCGACGGCGTGAAACGGGTGACTATCGTCGACAAGGCGAATGTGCTGCGAAGTTACGCGTTCTTCCGCCAAGTCGCCGATGACGTGATCACCGCTTATCCCGAGCTTGAAATCGAGCATGTTATTGTCGATGCCATGACCGTGCATATGCTCGAGCGTCCTCGGCATTTCGATGTGGTTGTCTGCGAGAATATTTTCGGGGATATCCTATCCGACCTCGGCGCCGCGATGATGGGCGGCCTCGGCCTCGCGCCCTCGGGAGAAACCGGTGACGACAGCGGTATGTTCCAGGGATCCCATGGTTCGGCGCCCGATATCGCGGGCAAGAACATTGCAAATCCCATTGCCTGTGTTTTGTCGGGCGCCATGATGCTGGACTGGCTCGGCGAGCGGCATGGTGACGAGCGGCTAAAATCGGCGGCCAGACGCGTAAACGCCGCGACGGAAACAGTTCTCGCGGCTGGACGGGAGGTCACGCCCGACCTCGGTGGCGAGGGGTCGACCACTTCTTGCGCGGACGCGATTTGCGCGGCGCTTGGGTGATCCAGAACAAGAGTTTTAAGGCAATCGTTCCAGGGAAGGAAATCTCGGATGAGTCTTGATGGCAAGGTCGTGTTGATCACGGGCGCCGGTAGCGGGATCGGCGCGGCGGCGGCCCGGTTGATGGCGAAACAGGGAGCGGCGGTGACCTTGGCCGGCATACCGGCGGGCGGTCTCGAGGCGGTGGCGAGCGAGATCATCGCCGAGGGCGGTCGATGCCTCGCTGTTAGCGCCGATGTAACGGTGGAAAGCGATCTGGAGACCGCGGTCCGGCAAACGGTCGACGCTTTTGGTAAGCTGGACGTGGTCGTCGCCAATGCCGGCGTGCAGCGTCACAACACGGATATTGACCTGCACCGCATGGACGAAGCCGAGTGGGAATTGACCCAAGACGTGAACCTGAGAGGCGTCGTTCGCACGTGTAAGCTCGGACTTGCACAAATGATCGAGCAGGGGACCGGCGGTTCGGTGGTTATCGTCAGTTCCATCACCGCGCTGAACGGTCGCACGCCGAATGTTTCGTACATGACCGCGAAGACCGGATTGTTGGGCCTAAACCGCCATATCGCCGTGCACTATGCCAAGCATGGCATCCGGTGCAACGCGGTCTGTCCCGGCGCGCTGGATCAAACGCCGGACTGGGACCAGCATCCCGATCCCGACGGGCGCAAGAAAGCGATGGAAGCGGGGATACCGCTTGGGCGCTTGGGCTCACCCGAGGACATCGCGCCCTGGATCGGTTTTCTTGCCTCCGATGCCGCCGGTTACGCGACCGGCGGCATTCATGTTGTCGATGGCGGTCTGACGGCTGTTTGATTGATCTTGAGATGGCGAAAGAGGCTCGGTGGTAAACCCGCGCCGCGTGTTTTATGGTTCGGCCAAGGAAACCTGGCGCGACCACGACGCGGACCGCAAGAAGCGCCAACAAGTAACAGCCAAGCACCACCATGCGGGCTAGCGACGTCATCGACACGCCGAACCTAGCGTTGGAAGTTTCGGCCCGCGACAGAGCCGAGACGATCCACAAACCCCGGCTTAAACCAGGCCCTCAAACCCACGGCCTTGGTTCCTCAACCCGGAAGAGCACAAAACTCGATCCGCGAATTTGGTATGGAACGTAACTCTTCCCTGAAATTTTCTAACGATTGGGGAGCACCCCTAATCCTTGTAAGGTGAGGTTTACCGATCCACAATTGACCTCAAAACAGCGGCTGAATCAGGCACCAAGTCATAATCAGAATCCTTAAACGATGGCTGTAGGAACCGTTTGCAATGCTTCAAAGTCAATACTCTTCTGATTGGTACGATGCGATCTGGAAACCATATCGGCGGTATATAGAGGATTTCATAAAGAAGAATCCAAAAGGACTGCATTCATTATTAAAGTTAAGCAAACTATTAAATTACCATGAGGGGTTACTGCACATCAAGGAGTTGAGGTCTGTTGATTTTGAAACAGTGGATTGGGAGCAATTGGAAAAATTGTTCGTTAATCAGTCTAGATATGTAAGCCGATTTTTCGGTGGTCAGCGTTATTTTGTACCCGAAACTGGAAGCAGAACGCATTGGATGGGTTTTGTCCTGGCTAATGCAATTACCGGTCATTTTGATAACGCTAAAACCTATATCGAATTAGGGTCCGGAATCGGTGGCTGTTATTTGATATTCATGGTTTTACGTTAAACAATAAAAATAGATACTATGGTGTGGATTATTCGGAAGATGGTGTTGAGGGAGGGGATGCGGTTTTTTCATTGCTGAGTTCTGAAGAATATAGCCCTTTTTGGAAGTTTATGCAGTCGGATATTTTAGATTTGCCCGCGGGTGTTTTTGATGCGTCTGGTCAAGACACTGTTGTCCTGACTGTGTCTGTATTAAACAAGATTCCAGAGTTGCCCACTGACTTTTTTGTAAAAATAAGAAACTTGGTTTGCCATGCCCGGCGGATTGATATGGTGATAGTGGAATCTGTTGGTTGGTAAATATACGAGGAAACAAAATTGTTAGAAGAATATCAAGAATTGGGAGAGGTTTTTCAAATCAATAGTGGGGTAAGTGAGAAAAT
>JADHLJ010000352.1 GCA_016780745.1 Alphaproteobacteria bacterium
GACAAGGTGAAAGCCGCCCACCCGAATTGCCCGGTGCACATTTACCCCGCCGGCCACGGCTTTAACTGCGAGCAGCGGGGCAGTTATCACCCGGAGAGCCGCAAGATCGCGCTCGAACGGACCCTGGACCTGTTCGGCAAACATGTCGGCTGAAGCACTTTATCGGTGCGATGAAAACGGGCCGACAAAGTCGGACGGCTTTTCGTTGGCTCGGTTGAGTGAAATCCTATTGGCCCGTCGCCCCGGCGAAAGCCGGGGCTTCCGCCTCGCCGGTTGGATCGTTGTGTCTAGACGTTCGCGAGTTCCGCAAGTCGCTCTCGCGCCTCGGTGAATTCGGGCCGCAATAGAGCGCTTTGCTCGAAGCAGAACTTCGCCTTGTCAAATTTCTCGACGCGGTTGAATACGTCGCCCAGGCCGTACCAGGACTCGGCGTCATAGGGGTCGAGATAGATCGCCTTGTTGAGGGCGGAGACCGCCGCCTGCCACCAGCCCGCCTCGGCGCAGACCTTGCCGAGCTGACGCTGATACTGGGCGTTCTCCGGCTCAATAGAGACGCATTTCCCCGAAAGTTCGGCGGCTTCCTGATAGCGGCCACCCTGGTAGGCGAGGATGCTTTTCACGTGAAGCGAGCGCGCGTCCAGGGGCTTGCCACGCGTGACAAGCTTGTAGAGGGCTTCGAGACGGGCGGTTCCCAGGTTGACCACCCGGCCGCGGCCCGGCCTCGTTGTTGGGGGCTCAATGCTCACACCGGGAGCTTATCAAGGTGCCGCGGTCGAGGCCACCTGAAAGCCGTGTCGGTGGGTCAGGCCATGCCCATCGCCATGAAACCGGGCACGAATTCGACACGCTTGATCCAGGCGCGTATCGCGGGATAGGGCTCCAGACTGAACCCGCCCTCCTCGGCGACGTGGGTATAGGCATAGAGCGAGATATCGGCGATCGAGAAGCCGCTATCGACAAGGAAGTCAGCCGAGGCCAGGCGGCTCTCCATTAACCCCAGCGCGGCTTCGCCCGGCGCTTTCTTGGCCTCCAACGTGGCCTTGACCTCATCGGTCAGCTCGCGATGCTGAATCAGAAAGCGCGAGGTGGCGATATTCGGCTCGTGATTGTATTGCTCCCAGAACATCCACTGCATGACCTGGGCTCGGGCAAACGGGTCCGCGGGGAGGTAATCCGTCCCCTCGGCGAAATGAAACAGGATGGCGTTGGACTCCGAAAGCGCCCGGCCATCCTCGAAGACCAGGGCCGGGATCTTGCCATTTGGATTAATCGCCAGAAATTCCGGTGTCCGGGTTTGCGATTTCATGATGTCCAGCGCGACGACGCGGAAAGCCTGGCCCGTCAGGCGCAGGATCAGCCGGGCCTTGTAGCCGTTGCCGGAAATCGGATCGTCGTAAAGCGTCAGCATGGGTCCCGCTCCCTGGAAGGTGGTGATCATAGGATTCCACGAAGCCGATGGGGCGACAAACGACGATCCCTAAGCCGCGGGTAAGACCAGCTTACGATCAGTCCTTGGCCCCCAAGACCCGTCCCGCCACCGCGTCCAACTTGGCCACCATGTCCGGATCACGCGCCTCGGGATGGGTGATCAACGCGTAATCCAGGGCCCTGTCGCCGCCTTGCTCGTCGACATCCGGGCGCTGCCGCAGCTTCGGCGCCACGGTACGTACCAGCGCCCGGGCGTTGTCGGCGTTCTCGGTCAGGACCTTGATCACCGCCTCGACGGTGACGCTGTCATGATCCGGATGCCAGCAGTCGAAATCGGTGACCATCGCCACCGTCGCGTAGGGGATCTCGGCCTCGCGGGCCAGCTTGGCCTCGGGCATGTTGGTCATGCCGACCACGTCGCAGCCCCAGGAGCGGTAGAGATTGCTCTCCGCCAGGGTCGAGAATTGCGGGCCTTCCATGCAGATATAGGTGCCGTTCCGATGTACCGGCAGGTCAAGCGCGACGCAGGCCTCCTGGAGGGCGTCCTGGAGCCGGGTGGCGACCGGGTGCGAGAGACCGACATGGGCGACGCATCCGGTGCCGAAAAAGCTTTTCTCTCGGGCAAAGGTGCGGTCGATGAACTGGTCGATCAGCACGAAATGGCCGGGGACATAGTCTTCCTTGAGGGAGCCGACGGCGCTAAGCGAGATCAGATCGGTGACGCCGGCCCGTTTCATCGCGTCGATATTGGCGCGATAGTTGATCGTGCTGGGTGAGAGCGGATGCCCGCGCCCGTGCCTCGGCAGGAAGACCAGTGGCTGGCCGTCCAGTTCGCCAAACAACAGCTGATCCGAGGGGGAACCGAACGGCGAGTCGATGGTTTCCCAGCGGCGATTCGTCAGCCCGTCGATCTCGTAGACACCGCTCCCGCCCAAGATGCCGATCGTTGCCTCGCGCATGGCCACTTCCTTTCCATCGCAATTCGGATTGGCCGTGTCCCTCTAGGTGGCGGAAGCGGCCCGCGAATTGCCCTTTACGAAAAAGGGCCGCGACAAAGCGCGGCCCTTGGTTTCTTTTAGGCGTCGGTCATCAATGAACGTCGGCCCAGATCTTACGCTTGCTGGCATAGAGCAGTCCGGTCATCACCAACAGGAACAGAACCGCCATCACGCCCATGCGCTTGCGCTCTTCCAGGTTCGGCTCCGCCGCCCAGGTCAGGAACGCGGTGATATCGCGGGCCTGCTGGTCCACGGTCGCCTTGGTGCCATCGGCGTATTCAACACCATCGTCGGCGATCGGCGCCGGCATGGCGATCTGATGGCCTGGGAAATAGGCGTTGTAGCTCATGCCCTCGGCGACCGTCACTCCGGACGGCGCGTCGCCATAACCGGTCATCAGCGCGTAAAGGTAGTTCGCGCCGTTGGGCCGGGCATCGACCATCAGCGACAGGTCAGGCGGCAGAGCACCGCCATTGCTAGCCCGCGCGGCATTATCGTTCGCGAAGGGAGCGGGGAAACGATCCGCCGGAAGGCCCGGTCGATCGAACATCTCGCCATCATCGTTCGGGCCGTCCTGAACTTCGTATTCCGCCGCGATCGCCTTGATCTCAAGCTCATTGAACCCGAGATCGGCGAGATTGCGGAACGCGATATAGTCGAGTGAATGACAGCCCGCGCAAACTTCCTTGTAGACCTGAAATCCACGCTGAAGTTCGCCCCGGTCGAAGGTGCCAAAAATTCCCGCGAAAGACCAGTTCTGGCTTGGGAGTTCAACCGCGTTCCCGGCCGCCTTGGCCGGCGCCGCGGTCAGTCCCAGCGACACCAAAGCGGCCGCGGCTACGGTGAGCAATCCACGCGCGCCCATCATGAATTCTCCTTCGATGCGCCTGCGGTACCCGAGCCCAAGACCGGCTGACTGATGCTCCGAGGCAACGGTTTTGGTGTCTCGAAGATCGACAGACCCGGCAACAGGATCAGGAAGTGGAAGAAGTAGTAGACGGTGGCCAGACGGGACAGGATCACATAGATCCCCTCGGCCGGCTTACCGCCCAGGTAGGTGAGAAGCACGCAATTCGCCGCGAAGATCCAGAAGAAGATCTTGAAGAGCGGTCGGAAGGTCGCGCTGCGAACCGGCGAACGATCAAGCCAAGGCAGGATGAACAGCACGGCGATGGCGGCGAACATCGCCAGGACACCGAGCAGCTTGTCCGGCACCGCGCGGAGGATCGCGTAGAACGGCAGGAAATACCACTCGGGCACGATATGCGCCGGCGTGACCAGCGGATTGGCCGGGATATAGTTGTCCGGATGACCCATCGCGTTCGGCATGAAGAACACCACCGCCGCGAAGATCGTCAGGAACACCCCGAGACCGAACATGTCCTTCACCGTGTAATACGGATGGAAGGGGATCGAGTCCTGTTTGCCCCGGACATCAATGCCCAGCGGGTTGTTCGAGCCGAAGCGATGCAACGCCACGATGTGCAGCACGACAACGCCGACGATCACGAAAGGCAGCAGGTAGTGCAGCGAGAAGAACCGGTTCAGGGTCGGGTTATCGACCGAGAAACCACCCCACAGCAGCGTGACGATCCACTCACCGACACCCGGAAGCGCCGAGAACAGGTTGGTGATCACCGTGGCGCCCCAGAAGCTCATCTGGCCCCAGGGAAGCACGTAGCCCATGAAGGCGGTGGCCATCATCAGCAGCAGAATCACAACGCCCAGCATCCACAGCAGTTCGCGAGGTGCCTTGTACGAGCCGTAGTAGAGCCCGCGGAAGATATGGATATAGACGACGATGAAGAAGAAACTGGCGCCGTTGGCATGGATATAGCGGATCAGCCAACCGTAGTTGACGTCCCGCATTATGCGCTCAACCGACTGGAAGGCGTAGTCGACATGCGGCGTGTAGTGCATCGCCAGGATGATGCCGGTCAGCAGCATGATCACCAGCACGATTCCGGCCAGCGAGCCGAAATTCCACCAGTAGTTCAGGTTCTTCGGAGTCGGATACTCATGCATCTCGTGGTGCATGAAGGTGAACACCGGAAGCCGGTGGTCAATCCAGCGAACAACCGGATTAGAGAAGTTGGGACCACTCATCGCTCAGCTCCTCATCCGATCCGGATTACCGTGTCCGAGATATACTCGTACGGCGGTACCGGAAGGTTGGTGGGCGCCGGTCCCTTTCGGATTCGGCCGGATGTATCGTAGTGCGAGCCGTGGCAGGGGCAGAACCAGCCACCCCATTCGCCGCGCGGGTCCGTCGCCTTCTGACCCAGCGGCACGCAGCCGAGATGGGTACAGACGCCGACCAGGACCAGCATCTCCGGCTTGGCCGCGCGCGCGCCATCGGTTTCCGGATCCGGAAGATCGTTGATGTCGACCGCGCCGGCCTCCTCGATCTCCTTGGCCGTGCGATGCCGAACGAAAACCGGCTTGCCGCGCCAGACAATGGTCACAGCCATGCCTTCCTCGACTCCGGACACATCGAATTCGGTTGTCGCCAATGCCAAGGTATCGGCGGCGGGGTTCATTTGATCTATGAGCGGCCAGGCGACACACGCGGCGCCTACGGCTCCCATCGTGGCGCTGGCGACATGGATAAAGTCGCGCCGGGTAGCGCCTTCGTGAGTTTCAGCCATCGAGTCTAGCCTCTTCCCTTCGTCGAGACACACAGCGATGTGGTACACGGAATTTCACCGATGCGCCCCCCGCCATTACTGCGACACGTGGTCGCGTTTATCGCCACGCGCCCCCTGGCGCGCGGTAACTAGTTCGTATACTTCAGGGAGTCGGCAAATGCAAAGAATCGCGATGCCCCGCGGCATCTTGGCCGGTCCGAGGGAAGTTGGAGCCGTCATGCGCTTGGCCTTGTATCAACCGGATATCCCGCAGAATACCGGCACCATCATGCGTCTGGCGGCCTGTTTCGGGGTGCCGTTGGACATTATCGAGCCCTGCGGCTTCGTGCTTTCCGATACCAAACTCCGCCGCGCCGGCATGGACTACGCGGGCCGCGTGGACATGGTTCGGCATGCCTCCTGGGAGCAATTCCAAGAGAGGGAGCAGCCGGGCCGATTGGTGTTGCTGACCACCAAGGCGACGACATCGCTGGCGGATTTCCGCTTCCACGCGGATGACACATTGAT
>JADHLJ010000353.1 GCA_016780745.1 Alphaproteobacteria bacterium
AAGTCTAACGCCATCGTCTACGTCAAGGACGGCGCGGCGGTGGGGATTGGCGCGGGGCAGATGAGCCGGGTGGACTCCTCGCGCATCGCCGCCCACAAGGCCCGCGACGCCGCCGAGGCGATGGGTCTCGACAAGCCCCTGACGATTGGCTCGGCGGTGGCCTCCGATGCGTTCTTCCCCTTCGCCGATGGCCTTCTGACCGCCGTCGAGGCCGGCGCGACCTCGGTGATCCAACCCGGTGGCTCGATCCGTGACGACGAGGTGATCAAGGCCGCCGACGAGCACGGCATCGCCATGGTGCTGACGGGGATGCGCCACTTCCGGCATTGAGCGCCGGCGATGATGGTCTAGGATGTCGCGACCGCTTTGTGGAGCCATCCCGATGAGTTCATCTTCGACCGGCCTGGACGTCGCCGATGTCAGCGATCCCGCGCTTTATCAGCACGATACCTGGCGGGAGCCCTTCGCGCGGTTGAGGGACGAGGCGCCGCTGCATTACACCGCCGATGGGCCGCGCGGGCCGTTCTGGTCGGTGTCCAGTTACGAGCTGATCATGAAGGTCGAGCTTGACCCCAAGAGCTTCTCGAACCGCGCCGACCTCGGCGGTATTCAGCTTAACGATATCGCGCCGAACCTGGATCGCCCGGCCTTTGTGTCCATGGATCCGCCCGATCATACGCCGCGTCGCCGGGCGGTGGCGCCGATCGCCAATCGGACCAGCCTGCGTGACTACGAGGCGCTGATCCGCGAGCGCACCGGCGCGGTGCTTGACGCGTTGCCCAGGGGCGAGCCCTTCGACTGGGTCCAGAAAGTGTCCATCGACCTGACCTCGATGATGCTGGCCACGATGTTCAACTTTCCCCAGGAACGCCGGGGAGAGCTGATGTACTGGTCCGATGTCGCGATCGCCAATCTCGCGGCGCCGGAGCCCTTGGTCAAAACCGAGGAGGAGCGCTACGCGGTGCTCCAGGAAATGGCCGACGCCTTCGAGCCGTTCTGGCGGGAGCGAAGCGACGGCAATGGCGGCTTTGATCTGATCAGCATGCTGGCCAATGATCCGATGACCAGGGACATGGACCGGGCGGAGTTCATCGGCACGCTGTTTCTGCTGATCGTCGGCGGCAATGATACGACCCGCAATTCGATGAGCGGCGGGCTGTTGGCGGTTCACGAGGACCCGGAGGAGCTGGAGAAGGCCCGTGCCGATCGCGCGGTGATCCCAACCATGGTCTCGGAGATGATCCGCTATCAGACCCCGGTCATCCACATGCGTCGCACGGCGCTGGCGGATACCGAGCTTGCGGGCCGGCACATCCGCGAGGGCGATAAGCTGGTGATGTGGTACGTCTCCGGCAATCGCGACGAGACGGTCTTCGAGGCGGCGGATCGGTTTATCGCCGATCGCGCGAATGCCAGGCGACATCTGGCTTTTGGCGCCGGTATTCATCGTTGTGTCGGGGATCGTCTGGCGGAGCAGCAACTCCGTATCCTGTGGGAGGAGATCCTCGAGCGTGACCTGCGTTTCGAGGTTCTGGCGCCGCCGACCCGGACCTACTCGAACTTCATTCGCGGTTTCAGCGAGATGCCGGTGAGGATCGTTGACTGACACAAGACCGTGGGTATCGGGCGGCCCGGTCCGAAATCACTGGAAATTGGCGCGGATGAGCGCTACATACCGGTCCGCGCGCTCGGTTCGTGGGCCGGGCGCGGTCGAGACCAGGCAAGCCACGTTAGCCGTTCGAGGATAGAGATGACCGAAGTATTGCTCGCCATTCACCTGATGATCGCGCTCGCGATGGTGCTGGTCATTCTGCTTCAGCGCAGCGAGGGCGGCGGGCTTGGTATCGGCGGCGGTGGTGGGGCCGGTGGCGGCTTCATGTCGGCGCGCGGCACGGCCAATCTTCTGACCCGGGCGACCGCGATTTTGGCGGCCTGTTTCTTCGTGACCAGCCTGAGTCTGGCGATTATCGCCGATTCGGGGCGTCGCGGCTCGATCGCGGACGAGATTCGCATCGATGGCGCGCCGCAAGCGCCGACGGCTCCGGCGGCCCCGGTCTCTCAGTAGACAAATCAAAGGCTTAGGCCGCTCGGCGATTCTGGTTCAGGGCTCGAATTCGCTCGAATCAGCACGTTATTAGCGGTGTCCCGATCCGTTCTTTTCGGATATAAAACGCGTCCATGTCTCGCTTTATCTTTATCACCGGCGGCGTGGTTTCCTCACTTGGCAAGGGCTTGGCCTCGGCGGCGCTCGGCGCGCTCCTGCAAGCCCGTGGATATAAGGTCCGGCTGCGCAAGCTCGACCCGTATCTGAATGTCGATCCCGGAACCATGAGCCCCTTCCAGCACGGCGAAGTCTACGTGACCGATGATGGCGCGGAGACCGACCTGGACCTGGGCCATTATGAACGCTTCACCGGCGTGCCGGCGCGGCGCACCGATAGCGTGAGCACGGGCCAGATCTATATGGACGTGCTGACCCGGGAGCGGCGCGGGGAGTATCTCGGCGCGACGATCCAGGTGATCCCCCACGTCACCGACGCCATCAAGGCGTTCATCCTGGGAGATGTCACGGACGAGGACTTTGTCCTGTGCGAGATCGGCGGCACGGTCGGCGATATCGAAAGCCTTCCGTTCCTGGAAGCGATCCGGCAATTGGGGAATGAGCTCGGCCGCGAGCGCACGTTGTTCGTGCATCTGACCCTGGTGCCGTACATCAAATCCGCCGGCGAGCTGAAGACCAAGCCGACCCAGCACTCGGTCAAGGAATTGCAAAGCGTCGGCATCCAGCCCGATATCCTGCTCTGCCGCGCCGACATGGATATTCCCGCCGATCAGCGCCGCAAGATCGGGTTGTTCTGCAACATTCGCCACGAGGCGGTCATCGCGGCGCTGGACGTGCCCTCGATCTACGATGTGCCGCTCAGCTACCACGCCGAGGGCTTCGACGACGAGGTCTGCCGGCATTTCGGTTTACTGGGCGACCCGGACGAATTGGATCTGTCGGTTTGGCAAAGTATCTCGCGTACGGTTGCTCAGCCCGAGGGAACGGTGAAGATCGCGATCGTCGGCAAGTACACCAGCCTGCTTGATTCCTACAAATCCCTCGCCGAGGCGCTGACCCATGGCGGGATCGCCAACGCGGTGAAGGTGGAGCTCGACTGGATCGATTCCGAGATCTTCGAGAACGAGGACGCGATCCACCATTTGGAAGGCGTGCATGGCATTCTGGTGCCCGGTGGCTTCGGAGAGCGCGGCGCCGAGGGCAAGATCGAGGCCGTGACCTTCGCGCGGGAACACCAGGTGCCGTATTTCGGGATCTGCTTCGGCATGCAGATGGCGGTGATCGAGGCGGCGCGAAATCTAAGCGGCATCAAGGGGGCCGGCTCGACCGAGTTCGGACCCTGCGAGGAGCCGGTTGTCGGATTGCTGACCGAATGGATGCGCGGCAATGTCCGCGAGGAGCGCGGCGCCGATACCGATCTCGGTGGGACCATGCGGCTTGGCGCCTATGATTGTGATCTACAGGAAAACTCCCGTGTGCGCGAGATTTATGGCACCGCACAGATCAGCGAGCGTCATCGCCATCGCTACGAGGTCAACAACACCTATCAGCCACGGCTGGAAGCGGCGGGGCTGCGTTTCTCCGGACTGTCCCCCGACAAGAACCTGCCGGAGATTGTCGAGATCCCCTCGCATCCCTGGTTCGTCGGCGTGCAGTTCCATCCCGAGCTGAAATCAAAGCCGTTTGACCCGCATCCTCTGTTCACCAGTTTCATCGCCGCCGCCGTCGATCAGTCGAGGCTGGTCTGATGGGGGAGACCGCGCCTTGGCGGGTGAAGGTCGGGGCGCTGGAGATCGCCAACGATCTGCCCTTCGTCCTGTTGGCGGGCCCGTGCCAACTCGAGAGCCGGGACCATGCCTTCGAGATGGCCGATGCCCTGACCGGTATTTGCGCCGAGCTGGGCATCGGACTGATTTACAAAACCTCCTTCGATAAGGCGAACCGCAGCAGCATTTCCGGCAAGCGCGGCATCGGCATGGACAAGGGCTTGCCGATCATGGCCGAGGTTCGCGAGCGGTTCGGGTGCCCGGTGGTCACGGACGTGCATGAGCCGTGGCAATGCGCGCCGACGGCGGACGCGGTGGATGTCCTGCAAATTCCCGCCTATCTCTGCCGGCAGACCGATCTGGTGGTTGCGGCGGGCGAGACCGGCAAGGCGGTCAACGTCAAAAAGGGTCAGTTCCTGGCGCCCTGGGATATGAAGAACGTCGCCGCCAAGGTCGAGGCGACGGGAAATCGGAACATCCTGTTGACCGAACGCGGGACGAGCTTTGGATACAACACGCTTGTCTCGGATCTGCGCGGGCTGCCGGAAATGGCCAAGACAGGCTATCCGGTGGTGTTCGACGCGACCCATTCGGTGCAACAGCCCGGCGGTCTGGGCGGCTCCAGCGGCGGTGATCGCACCATGGTGCCGGTATTGGCGCGGGCGGCTCTGGCGGTGGGTGTCGCGGCGGTGTTTCTGGAAACCCACGAGGACCCGGACAACGCCCCGAGCGACGGGCCCAACATGGTCCATCTGAAGGACATGCCGGCGTTGTTGAAGACTTTGAAGGCCTTCGACGACCTGGCGAAGGCAAACCCGGCCTAGAGCGCCGGCGAGGCGGGCCGGGAGGTCACGCCTAGTGGCATGGGAGGGCGCGCGGTGCCCGAAATTCTCAACTGTTTTCCGCTGACGGTGTTCAAGGACGGCCTGGGGTTGGACCCGGCCTATCGCCACCAACTCGGCGAGTTCATCGCCCAAAGTTATCGCGACGGGGTGAAGATCGGCCAGTCGAACCGCGCCGCCTGGACAGGGGATAAGAACGGCTGGGAGTTTCTGCACGAAGAGCCGGCCTTCGCGGCGTTTTTCAAGGCGGTGCATGTAAGCTTGCGGGCCTATCTCGACATGCTGTCGGTGAATGGCGAGCGGGTCGCGCTGCATTACACGCGGTCCTGGGGCACGGTCAGCGAGCGCGGGCAGAGCATTCGCCGGCACCGGCACAACCAGTCGCATATCTCGGTTGTCTATTATCCGGTCAAGGATCGGGACACTGGCAACCTGATCTTCCACATGCCCGATCCGTTGAACGAGCTTTCACCCGGCTTGTTCGAGCCGCACGCGGTCAATCAGGGGCTGCTCAAGGCCTCGACGCCGCTCAACAGCGAGATGGTCGACCTGCCGGTGGCGGAGGACGATATCGTGATCTTTCCGTCCAAGACGTTTCATGGCACCGAGCCGAACAACACTAACGGCCAGCGTATCTCGATCGCGATTGATGTGGTGATGACGCTGAACGACGCGACGGGGGTGGAATATCTGCTACCGCCGGTCGGGCGTTGGCGGGAGTCGGACGAGTTCTGACGGTTGTATGGTGGAATCCGATATACCGTCGTCCTCGCGAAGGCGGGGACCTCTGAAAGACGGTTAATGTTGCCGCCTTTTTCAACGAAATTGGGGTCCCCGCTTGCGCGAGGACGACGGGTCCGTGGGTTGGTTTCGCGATCAGCGATTTCAAGTCCGACATTCACC
>JADHLJ010000354.1 GCA_016780745.1 Alphaproteobacteria bacterium
TTGCCCTCGCGCCGTTTCTGATGGTTAAGGGAAGGGGTGTGTTTCGCACCGAGATACCGCTGCGGCATCTGCAACGGGTTGTGCTCGGCGTGGGCGGAATCGCCTGCGTCTTCGGCGCTCTGGAAGTGATGCCGCTCGCCGATGTGACCTCCGTTGCCCGGGCCAGCCCACTTTTCGCCTTGGTTTTCGCGGCTTGGTTTCTGCGGGAGCGCGTTGATGGCGCAAGATGGATCGCCGCGCTGATTGGGTTCCTCGGGGTCGCGGTGATGATGAGCCCTGGCGCGGCGAGTTTCCAGCCCATGGCCGTGATAGCCCTGGCGGCGGCGGTTTTCACGGGCGCCGAGATCGTGACCATCCGTCTTCTCGCGGGCCGCGAGCCAAGATTGACGGTTCTGGCGATCAACAACGCGCTTGGCACGCTCATCGCCTGTTCGATCGCCAGCTTTGTTTTCGTGTGGCCGAGTTGGCAGCAACTCATCGCCATGGCCGGTGTCGGCGTAGTGATGGTTACGGGACAGGCGTTGTTTTTGCAGGCATTTCGCCTCGCCGAGGCCAGCGTCGTGGCACCGCTTTACTATTCGACGGTGGTCTGGTCGGTGGTGATCGGCATGGCCATCTTCGATGAGCAGCCCGGATGGCGCCTGTATCTGGGCGCTTCATTGATCATCGGCGCCGGCGCTTATGTCGCTTGGCGTGAATCCAGGCGCTAGCCCTTGTTCCGGGTCGGCTGGACCACGAGGGAGGAGATATTGACCTCCGGCGGCTGTTCCATCGCCCAGAGGATGGTGTTCGCCACCGCCTCGGGTTCGAGATTGGCCGGGCGGCTGTCGTAGAATTCCTTGGCCCGGGCGGCGTCGCCCTGAAAACGGTTGAGCGCGAACTCGGTGCGCACCATGCCCGGCAGGATCTCGGTAAACCGGAGATCGGTGTCCCGGTAGTCGATACACAAGCCATCGGTGAACGCCCGCACCGCGAATTTCGAGGCCGCGTAGATCGAACCGCCCTCATAGGTCTTGTAGCCAGAGACCGAGCCCAGGGTGACGACATGCCCGGCGCCGCGCTCCAGCATGCCGTCGATGACCGCGCGACAGATCCGGATGGTGCCGGTGACATTGGTGTCGATGATATCGGCCCAGTCATCGGCCCCGGCGGCATCGAAGCGGGCCCGGCCGCCGATATCGTGACCGGCGCAGATCACCAGCCCGTGGATCGCTTGCCAATCCCCCGGCAGGCGCTCGATCACCCCGGCGGTCGAGGCCGCGTCGGTGACGTCGAGGTCGAGCGCCATGCAGGCGGGGCCGAGCGAGCCGGCGAGCGCTTGCAAGCGATCCATGGAACGCCCGCCCGCGATCACCCGCGCGCCACGCCGGGCGAGGGCCTCGGCGGTGGCCTTGCCGATGCCGGAACTGGCCCCGGCGACGAGAACGACCTTGCCCGCGAGATCGAAGTTTCCGGACATGGCGATCAATGCTCCCACATCAGTCGGCCATAACCGTGGACCTTGTCGTTGATCCCGAGCGCGCGCAGCGCGTGCCAATAGGTCGTCGTGTTGACCGAGATCACCGGCTTGTGCAGGCGGCGCTCGGCCTCGGCGGCGACGCGCTGAAACGGTAGGTTGGCGCCGAATTGAATGATCGCCTCGACATCATCGCCGTCGACGGCGCGCAAGGCCTCCCAGCTTTCATCCTCGGTGACATGGGCGATCAGCACCGGGCTTTTGCAGCTCATGTGGTGGGTTCGCGCGACCGGGTGGCCGATATCCGAGGCGAAACGCTGGATATGCGGCTCGGCGACCGGAAAATAGGGGGTGACGACCGAGATCTTGCCGGTCACGCCGAAGGCTTTCAGCGCGGCGGGCAGGGCGTCGGCGGCCTGGCTAACGCCGATACCGCCGAGTAGCGGGCGCATCCGCTCGGTGATCTCCGCCGCCTTTTCGAGACCGCCGCCCCAGATGCTCTCGCTGGAGATGCCGAGCACGAAGTGATCCGGCTCGCAGGTCATGACCCGCTCCACGGCCGCCTCCAGCGCCACGTCGATGCGGCGGATCAGCTCGTCGAAATCGGCGTCATTGCCCATCGGGTCGTTGGGAATATGCATCCGGCCGATATGCGTGGTTACGCCGGCGGGGCTGATCGCGTCGTATTCCGGCTGCACGACCGTATTGGTCGAGGGCGTGATCACCCCGAACTTGCCTCGCCATCCCAAGGTATCGACCATCTTTTACTCTCCGCGCGTCTGGTTTGGGCGTGTGGTTCGGGCGGAGCCTAGCAAATTTCGCGATCTCTCCTAGGCGGAACACGACTTTCCTAAACCGCGCGGCTGGATTAACACATGGATGTCGCGGTTGATCCGGGGCGAAGCGGATACTGGAGATCAAAACATGGCCAGGCTGACACCCGAGGAGATGGATCGGATCGCCCGCGAGGACGTTCCCGGCGTGGCCCAGACCGGCGTGCGCTTCGAGGAGATCGGTGACGGCGTGGTGCGGGCGCGCTTGCCGTTTCGCGAGGATTCAATTCGCCCAGGCGGCACCGTGAACGGTCCGACCATGATGGGGCTCGCCGATATCGTCATCTTCGCCTGCGTGCTCTCGCGGATCGGCATTGTGAAAATGGCGGTGACCACCAATCTCAACGCCAATTTCCTGCGCATGCCCGGATCGGTGGACCTGATCGCCGAGGGGCGGCTGATCAAATGCGGCCGCCGCCTGGCCTATGGCGAGGTCTTCATTTGCGCCGAGCATGAGCCCGACGATCCGGTCTGCCACGTCACCGCGACCTAGTCCCTGCCGGCCCGCTAGGCGATAGCGATGTCCTCCGGCCCGTTCACCCTGGCGAATGGCGATCTGCGTGTCGAGATCGATCCCGGATATGGCGGCAGGGTGACGGCGTTCTGGAGCGAGACGCCGGCGGGGCGGATCGACTGGCTGGTGCCGACTCCACCGTCGGGCCGAGACCTCGGATCCTCCCATCAGGCCGGGATGTTTCCCTTGGTGCCGTTCTCGAACCGGATCGAGAACGCGCGGTTTCATTTCCAGGGCCGTGACTGGAGTATCGAGGCGACCCAGGCGGGCCGCCCGCACGCGATCCATGGTCATGGTCTTCGAACGGCCTGGAATGTCCTCGAGCAAGACGACCATGGCGCGACCTTGGCCATGACCCACGACGGGAGTGATTGGCCAAGCACCTATACGGCCCGACAGCGCCTTGAATTAGGCGCCACTGAATTGGCGGTTCGGATGGATGTGACGAATACGGGGGCTAGCGCGATGCCCGCGGGGCTGGGCTGGCACCCGTTTCTACCGTTAAGCGATGATGGCGCGGTGATAACCACCACCTTCCAGACGATTTGGCCACCGGTCCGGGACAGCATTCCCGAGGGGGCGGAGCCCTTGCCGGCCGATTTGGACTTTACCAACGGCGCGCGGGTGCCGGTTGGTCTCGATACCGGTTTCGGCGGTTGGCGCCGGGAGGCGCTCATATCCTGGCCCTCGATCGGCGCGGCCTTGCGGATGACGGCGGATGAGGTGTTGGATCATGTGATCATCTACACGCCCGTCGGTCGCGACTTTTTCTGCTTCGAGCCGGTGTCCCACCCGATCAACGCAATCAACACAGCTGCTATCGGTCAAGAGAACGGCATGGCCGAAATCCAGGCGGGGGAGACATTCGCAACCGGGATTTCCCTGGTCCCCAGTCTGGAATAGGCGGAAAAGACCTGAACCAAGGCGCGGTTTCGGCCCCTCCAGATTAGCCCGTTTCTCGTGTCGCGTGGGATGATGTCGATTGGCGGTATTATAATACCGCAATTTTAAGGTAATGATAATTAGGCGCTTTTTTGCGCTTGACCCTGGCAAAGTGATCCTGTTTAACCCGTCGCGCGGGCGCGAACTGTTTCGGGCCCCCAGGATCAATTCCGACCCAAGAAGGTGGGACTCATGGGAACTTACTCGGCGAAACCGAGCGAGATCGAGAAAAAGTGGTGGCTGATTGACGCGGACGGTTTGGTCCTCGGTCGCCTCGCCTCGATCGTCGCGACTTATCTGCGCGGCAAGCACAAGCCGACTTTCAGCCCGCACATGGATTGTGGCGACAACATCGTCATCATCAACGCGGAGAAGGTCAAACTGACCGGTGCCAAGCGCACGGCGAAGACTTATTACTGGCATACCGGCCATCCCGGCGGGATCAAGTCGCGCACCGCGGACAAGATCCTCGACGGCGCGCATCCGGAGCGGGTGATCGAAAAGGCGGTTCAGCGGATGATTACCCGCGGCCCCCTTGGTCGCCAGCAGATGAGGAATCTTCGAGTGTATGGTGGCGGCGAGCACCCGCACGAGGCGCAAATGCCCGAGGCACTTGATATCGCCGCAATGAATTCGAAGAACGCGAGGTAAGCCATGTCGGTCGAAACGGAAAACACGGCCACCGAGGACACGCCAGAGGCACCAGCCGGTCTCGAGGCGCTCGGCGCGCTCAAGGATGATCAAGAGGTTCAAGCTCCGGCGGAACCGAAGATCGATGCTCAGGGACGCTCCTATGCCACGGGCAAGCGTAAGAACGCCATCGCTCGGGTTTGGATCAAGCCGGGCGCTGGACGCATTCAGGTCAATGGCCGGGACGTGGACACGTATTTTGCCCGCCCGGTGCTGCGCATGATGCTCGGACAACCCTTCGAGACGACGAACCGCAAGGATCAGTTCGACGTGATCTGCACGGTCAAGGGCGGCGGCTTGTCGGGACAGGCCGGCGCGGTGCGCCACGGTATCTCCAAGGCGCTGACCTATTTCGAGCCGGGTCTGCGCCCGGCCCTGAAGCAGGGCGGTTTCCTGACCCGTGACTCGCGCGTGGTCGAGCGTAAGAAATACGGTAAGGCCAAGGCGCGTCGGAGCTTCCAGTTCTCCAAGCGTTAAGATTTTTCAAACGCTTCAGCGAACTAAGTTATTGGAAAAGCGCAGTTTTCAAACTGCGCTTTTTCATTTTTTGGATTGACAAAAGTTTTACAAGTGGCTTTTCGATAGCCCAAACCGTACTGCGATCTTACAATTCGTTTACAAGAAAACGATGCTGAGACTGCAGGCGTGTCAAAATCGTACATAAACAAGGTTGAACTGAAACAAGGGCAAGTGATCCTGTTCAACAGGCAGGGCGCTAAGCGCCCCATCTATCACATGCGCATCCATGTACGCGGTATGAGAGACGTGCATGGAAACCGGCTGACTTACATACAAGAAAGCACTGGCGAGGTTGATTTAGACGAAGCGAAGCGCGTTGCGCTCGATCGCTACGACGAGTTGCGGCTGCGAGTGCGCGACGACGCGCCAGCTAAAGAGCTTAGCTTTGAAGATATGTACGAGCTTTGGTGGGTCCACAAGAAGAAGGCGCTTGAGGTACTGCACAGGGAGAAAGGGCGCAAGGGCAAGTCCACGCGGATCAGTTGGTATGAGAAACTGGGCGAGCGGTACTGGCTTAAATATTTTGGCGATATGAAGATCGATGCGATCAATCAAAGCTATGTGCAGGGATATTGGCAATGGCGCATAGATTATTGGAAAAATGCGA